>CAITXW010000166.1 GCA_903896425.1 uncultured beta proteobacterium
CACCTGGCGCAATCCCTTTTGCGAGATTTCAACCGGGTCTTCGGCGGTCCAGATCTTGGTGTCGGGCGTGTTCAGGTGTTTGAGGATCGAGTGCAGCGTGGTGGTCTTGCCCGACCCAGTGGGGCCGCAGACGTAGAACAGGCCGTAGGGGCGCTCGATGGTGCGCACCACGCGCTCGCGGTTGTGCGGTGTCAGGCCCAGTTTGTCCAGCGGAATCGGCTCGCCGGCGGCCAGAATCCGCATCACCACGTCTTCCACACCGCCGGCTGACGGGATGGTGGCAACACGCAGTTCGATGTCCAGCGGTCCGTACTTCTTGAACTTGATCTTGCCGTCCTGCGGCTTGCGCCGCTCGGAGATGTCGAGATCGCACATGATTTTGAGGCGCGTCACCATCGCCTGGCGGAAATGCGCCGGCACTTCGACGTAAGGCATCAGGGTGCCGTCGATGCGAAAGCGGATGCCGGTCTTGAGCTTGCCTGGCATCGGTTCGATGTGGATGTCGGACGCCTTCTGGTGGTAGGCGTCGATGATCACCTTGTTGACGAATTTGACGAGTTCGTTGTCAGCTGCCGCTGACTCCAGGGAGTCGTCGTTACCACCGTCATCCAGCGGACCGCTGTCCATGTCGGCCAGCAGTTCGTCGATCGAGCCGCCGTCGGCGCCGGCGCCAAAGACCAGCTTCAGGGTCTCGGCAAAGTCTGTTTGCGTTGTGACGCAGTAGGCAAAGCGGTTGATGCGCGGAAAGACCTGTGGCACCACGCGCGAATTGCGCACAGCTTCCGGATCGAGGCACATGATGATCAGACCGTTGACTGATTCTTCCAGCGGCAACCAGCCTTGCGCCTCGATGAATTCGCGCTTGAGGGCGCCATGCAGCATTTCGGAGCGGATGCGAGCGCTATTGAAGCCCTCATACGGCACACCGAAAAAGCGCGACAGCGAAGCGCCGATCTGTGTCGGGGAAATTTTGTAGCGCTCCAGCAGCAATGGTTCAATGGCCTGGCCTCCCTGACGCGCCATCTCCATGCACTGCGTCAGTTGCTCCGAGGTGAGCAGCCCGTCGGAGACCAGTCCGTCGTAGCGGGTGGCTTTGCGCCGCGCAGTCTCTGCTGCTTTTTGCACGCGTTGGCGGATCGCAATCGCCAAGGTCTTGCACAGTTGCGAGACACCATCGACTTCCAGCTGGTTGAAGCAGTGCTGGCTCTTGTTGTTGATGAGCTGCAGCACGCCTTGGAGCAGGTCGCCTTCCAGAATCGGCGCCACCAGCATCTCGCGCGTCACGTAGCCGGAGCGTTTGTCGACTTCTTTCAGAAAAGTCAGGTCCGGATGAATTTGCTTGAGCGCCTCGCTGTCATAGACATCGGACAGATTGACCAACTGCTTGCTGAACGCGACGTAGCCGGCGATGCTTTGCGGCGTGATCGGCAGTTTGAGTTCCCGATTGCTCTTCAGGCCGGTCTTGACCCTGGAGACGATCGCGCTGCGGTCTTCGTTGACCGCATACAGCGTCAGGCGCTCGGCGTTGAAAAGCCGGCAAATATCCTCGCTGGCATCGAGCATGATCTGCTCAAGATTCTCGGTTTCATGGATGCGCGCCGTGACCTGCTGCAGTCGCTTGTAAAAAAGCGCCTCGATTGCCATATCCTGCTTTGATGCGGGGGGCTGGCGCGAATCAGCAAAAGTATCGGTCGACTTTTGCAGCATCGGTGGTTTCACCACGTCATTCATAGGCAGAACTCCAGGGGCGTCGTCAAGCAGCGTTGGTTAGGCACGGGCTCGCCTAGCCCGCAATGAATTGCATCTGCGTGCCGGCCAGTTCGATCATGTCGCCGTCCTTCAAAGCCAGCGGCTCGGCACTGAGAAGCTCGCCGTTGAGGGTCGGCGTCTGTGCGCCTTCGACATGGTGGATGACAAAGCCGGCGCCTTGCCTGGTAATGGCGGCAATGGCGATGCCCGGCTTGCCGATGGTGGTGACGGTCTTGGTGAGCGCCACCTCACGGCCCGCGGCAATACCCGAAATGACCTTGATCGCCGCGCGTGCGTCGACGGGCGCGGGCAGCGTCGAAGTGCTGGTTTGTCCAGCCGATGCAGAAGACGCCATCGGTCTGTCGGCGTTGCTGAGGGGCGATGTGATTGTGGCTGACGTCTCGTTTGCGCTGAAGTCCACGAACCGGATCTGGTACTTGCCAACTTCGACTGTGTCGCCGTTCTGAAGCAGTTGCTTTTTGACGACCTTGCCATTGACATAGCTGCCGTTGGTACTGTTGAGGTCTTCCAGGTACACCTGTTTGCCTGCCATCTGAAACAGGGCGTGCTCGCCGCTGATCGCCAGATTGTCAATGACGATGTCGTTATAGGGCCGCCGACCCAGGGTGGTGCGGTCCTTGGTCAGCTGAACATCCTTGATGACAACGCCGTCGATCGACACAATCAATTTCGGCATTGACGACTCCTGTTGCTGCTATTTGCCATTGCGGATTCCATGAAACTACTGCTTTCCCAGCCACCGCGATATTAACCGCGGCTCTTCAATCGAGCCACTGGCCTGTGCCAGAACGACTGCGATGTTGTCGCGCCCGCCCATTTCGTTGGCCTTGGCCACCAGTGTGGCTGCCATTTTCGTCAACACGCCGCCTTGGCGCAAGACGTCGGCCAATTGCGCGTCGTCCACCATGTCGGACAGGCCGTCTGAACACAGCAAATAGACATCGTTTGCCTGGACCTGGTGTTCGCGCAGGTCGAGCGCAACCTCGTTACCGACGCCGACCGCGCGCGTCACCAGATTTCGGATCGGCGAGTTCGCTGCTTGCGTTGGGGTTAACCAACCGGCATCGATCTGTTCTTGCAACAGCGAATGGTCTTTGGTGATTTGAACCAGCGTGTCATGACGCCAGCGGTAGCAGCGGGAATCGCCGACGTGGCCTAGCAGCAGGCGCTGTCCGAAAAACACCGCAAGCACCAGTGTTGTTCCCATTCCGGCGTATCGGACGTTGGCGCGAGAGGCGTCGAAGATGGCGCGGTTGACATGGGCAACGCAGGTCTGGATGGCGTGTTTGACTTCGCCAGCCGAAGGCCGCTTGGCTGCATTTGCCAGCCACTCGCCCAGTTCTGACTGGATCATGCTCGTGGCCATGTGGCTGGCGATTTCGCCTGCGTTATAGCCCCCCATGCCATCGGCCAGAACGGCGAGTTGGGCGGCTTCGTCAACCGCCACGGTGTCTTCGTTGTTGGCGCGGACCCGACCGGGATCGGTCAGCGAGCAGAAGCTGTACTTCATCGGACCCGCTCGCCGGTCTGCTTAAGCGGGAGCTTTGGGATCCAACGCATTGCGCTTTTGCAGCAACCGCCCAATGCCCAGCACCAAAGCAGCGCCGGTTACTGCGCCGGCGTAGTGCAGCCAGGGATTGGCCGCCAGCAAGCTTTTCAAGGCGACGTCGCTGACGATGGTTTCGCCGCCGACCCAGCCGATCAGTGCGGCGCCGAAGGTGACGATGATGGGAAAGCGCTCCATCAGCTTGATCATCAACGTGCTGCCAAAGATCACCAGGGGGATGCTGATGGCCAGGCCCAGGATCAGCAAGGTCATGCTGCCCTTGGCTGCGGCTGCTACTGCGATAACGTTGTCCAGACTCATCACCAGGTCAGCGATCAGGATGGTGCGCACGGCGGCCATCAGGCTACCGTGTTCCTTGCTGTGGCCGTCGCCCTCTTCTTCATCACTGAGCAATTGCGTACCGATCCACAGCAGCAACAAGCCGCCCGCGATCTGCAGATACGACATTTCGAGCAGTTTGGCCGCTACCACGGTCAGGGCAATGCGCAGCACCACGGCCGCACCGGAACCCCAAAAAACTGCTTTTGTTTGTTGTTGTGGCGGCAAGGAGCGAGCCGCCAGCGCAATCACCACGGCGTTGTCACCGGACAGGATGATGTTGATCCAGACGATCTTGAGCAGACCAATCCAGAAGTCCACGCTTTGCAGCAATTCCATCAGCATTCTCCAGGTTTACTCGGGCCGCATGCAAGAAGCGCTCAAAACATGGTGTTCGGAGCGCTTCCCTTTCGTTTGTCCTGCAGTGTAACGGCCGCTGCGGCCGATTGCGTCGGTCGTCGCTTAGAGCATGGCCTTGAGTAACTTGGCCATTTCCGACGGGTCGCGCGTGATTTTGAAGCCGCACTCTTCCATCACCGCCAGCTTCGCATCGGCCGTATCGGCGCCGCCCGAGATCAGGGCGCCAGCGTGGCCCATGCGCTTGCCGGCCGGCGCCGTCACGCCCGCGATGAAACCGACGATCGGCTTCTTCATGTTGAGCTTGCACCAGCGTGCCGCTTCGGCTTCGTCCGGGCCGCCGATTTCACCAATCATGATGACGGCGTCGGTGTCCGGGTCTTCGTTGAAGGCGCGCATGATGTCGATGTGCTTGAGGCCGTTGATGGGGTCGCCACCAATGCCGACTGCCGTTGACTGGCCCAGACCGATTTCGGTCAGTTGTGCCACGGCTTCATAGGTCAGCGTGCCCGAGCGCGAGACCACGCCGATGCGGCCCTTGCGGTGGATGTGGCCGGGCATGATGCCGATCTTGATTTCGTCC
>CAITXW010000167.1 GCA_903896425.1 uncultured beta proteobacterium
AACGTCGAGCACCACAACGCTGCCGGCCTTGGCCTTGAATTGCTGCACGGCGTCGTGCAGCTTCTGGTAGGCGAAGAACTGCACCTTGCTGTCGATGCTGAGTTGCAGATCGGGCCCGTCAACCGGCGAGATCTGCTCACCCACATCCTCCACGGCCCTTCCCAGCCGGTCCATGATGACGCGGCGCGAGCCATTGTGACCAGCGAGTTGCTTGTTGAAGGTCAGTTCCACGCCTTCCTGTCCGATATCTTCGACGTTGGTAAACCCCACCACGTGCGCCGCTGCCTCGCCTTCGGGGTACTGGCGTTTGTATTCCATGCGCTGGTAGACGCCCTCGATGCCCAGCGCCATGATTTCCTGCGCTACCGGGTCGTCAACCTGGCGCTTGAGCCAGACAAAAGTCTTGTCTTCGTCTTCGAGGCGTTTGTTCAGTTCCGCCAGCGGCATTTCCAGCAGTTTGGCCAGTTGCGTCAGTTTTACCGGATCACGGTCAATGTCCTCCGGAAGGGCCCAGATGCTCGGTGCCGGGACGCTGGAGGCCAGAATCAGGCCATTGCGATCCAGAATACGGCCACGATTGGCCGGCAGTTCCAGCGTGCGCGCAAAACGCACTTCGCCCTGCTTCTGGAAGAACGCATTGGCAATCACCTGGATATAGGTGGCACGCGCCGCCAGACCAACAAAGCCCAGCGCGATGGCAGCGACGATGAACTTACTGCGCCAGACCGGCGTCGGACTGGCCAGCAGCGGACTCGATGTGTAGTTGATGCTGCGGCTCATTGGACCCGTCCGCTCACAGCCACACCCGCCGCCAAAGCGCCACTGGCAGCCTGGGCCGGCAGCGGCACCGTGCCATAACTCACGTAGTGCGTGATAGCCGGCGTTGTCGAGCGCATCTGCAACTGTTCCTTGGCCAGCTTCTCCACGCGCAGTGGCGTCGCCTGGGCCCGCCGCTCCACCTGTAAGCGTTCCTTGTCGGATTCGATCCGATGCGCCTGCGAGCGCGCCTTGTCCAGTTCCGAGAACAGGCGGCGCGACTCGTATTGCACATTGACGAGATACAGCGCACTGAGCAGTACCGCCAGCAAGAGCAACAGGTTCACCCTGCTCATGCTTTTGCCCCAACGCTTGTGGCTACGCCGCTCATGCTGCCATCCTCTGCGCCACGCGCATGATGGCGCTGCGGGCGCGCGGATTGGCGGCGACTTCGGCAGCGCCGGGTTTGATACGCCCGAGCGCCTTGAGCTTCATCACCTTGGGCGCGGCAAAGGGCACGCGCCGGTCATAGACCTCGCGCGAGTGTTCGGCAATAAACTGTTTAACGATGCGATCTTCCAGCGAGTGAAAGGCGATGACAACCAGCCGCCCACCGGGTTGCAACACCGCCAGACTGGCCGCTAGCGCCTGTTGCAACTCTTCAAGCTCAGCGTTGATGAAAATCCGAAAAGCCTGAAATGTGCGCGTTGCAGGGTTCTGGCCCGGCTCGCGGGTTTTGACCGTGTCAGCCACGAGCTGGGCCAGTTCAGTGGTGGTTGAAATGGCGCCCCGTTCCTGTCGG
>CAITXW010000168.1 GCA_903896425.1 uncultured beta proteobacterium
GCTCAATGACATGGCTTACAACCAGGTGCGCAAGTCCACCGGCGGGAATCCCTACAAAATGGCGATTGCGAATCTTCTTGCCAAGGGTATTGAGGTTGAAGAATGCGGCATGACCATGATGCGAGAAGGCTGGAGTAACTCTCAACTGCTGCAGGGTGTCAAGGTCAACACTGGCGCAAATCTTCGCGTCATCGA
The DNA here is from genome assembly GCA_903896425.1 of uncultured beta proteobacterium. GTDB lineage: Bacteria > Pseudomonadota > Gammaproteobacteria > Burkholderiales > Burkholderiaceae_C > Rhodoferax. Next base: position 196 of record CAITXW010000168.1, read on the forward strand.
GTTGAGCCAACAAAATTTCGTGGTGTTAGGGCAGTAACGGTCCGAGTTTTCGCCCGCGTGGGTCGTGTCCGGAGCAAGCGGCGCAGCATGGTGAAACTGCGCTATTATTTCCTTGCTTGAGAATATACAAATTTATCCGGTGCGGACAAACCCAAAGCAGCATGCCCAAGACTTCAAAACGCAAAACACCAGCGCCGCTGGATCCGTCGGACCAGGTGTTTGAGTTGGCAGCCGAATTGTTTCGCGTCGTGTCCGCCCCCATGCGGCTGAAAATCCTGAACTGCCTGCACGACGGTGAGCAAAATGTCACCTACCTTCTCAGCAAAATCGACACCACCCAGCCCAATATGTCGCAGCACCTGAACACCTTGTACAAGGCCAAGGTGCTGGGCAAACGCCGTGAAGGCGTTCAGATCTACTACCGCGTCATCGATGAGCGGGTGGCTGCGCTGTGCCGCGCGGTGTGCACACAGATCGTGGCGGAAGAAGCGTCGTAGCGAGGGCCGGTCTTGACCGGTTTGAAGCCCGCCCTGTTCAGCAGTCAATAAATAAGTTATTACTGATATATCAAGCACTCATCGTCCGCACCGGCGGCGATGACGCCAGACAAGCAAGGCAATCAGCAAGGGTCACCAGCATGCCATCGATTTTTCAATTTGGCGAAAGCCGGCCAGAGTTTGCCGTTCGGGTCTTGAACGAACGCGCCGTGCGGGCAGGTGCCGGCATTGTCTTTTTCCTGGCCATCGTTTCCTTCATGAACGCCTTTCTGCTCGGCAATTTTCAGCCGACGCGGCTCTTTGTGGTGTGCTTTTTGCTGGACTTCGGCCTGCGCATCTTTGTCAATCCGCGCTTTGCCCCCAGCTTGATCCTGGGCCAATGGATGGTGCGCAAACAGCAAGCGGAGTATGTTGGCGCGCCACAGAAGAGATTTGCCTGGGCGATAGGATTTGTTCTGGCGCTGGTCATGCTGTACCTGCTGGTGCTCAACCAAGTGATCGGCCCGATCAATATGCTGGTCTGCGGCACCTGTCTGATCCTGCTGTTTTTCGAGACCGCTTTTGGCATCTGCATAGGCTGCAAGGTCTATAACCTCTTCAACAAACAGAAAGCGCAACTGTGTCCAGGTGGTGTCTGCGAGGTGCCAGCCGAGCAGCGTTCGTCAACCAGTCTGGGGCAGGTCACCATACTCGCAGCATTCGCACTGGTCACAGCCGCCACAGCACAGTGGGTCTATCGCACGGCACCTCCCCAAAACGACCCACTCCAGCAGCCGAAGGCAGCAGCGCCGCACGCTCCCGTCGACCCGGCCGAAGTGGAACGGTGCAAGGTGCCGGAGTTTGCAAAGGCCATGGGTCACGAAGAAAAATGGAAGCTGCACAACCACTGCC
>CAITXW010000169.1 GCA_903896425.1 uncultured beta proteobacterium
ATGACCGGCGGCACGGTCGCCGTGCTGGGCCAAACCGGGCGCAATTTTGCGGCCGGAATGAGCGGCGGCATCGCTTACGTTTATGACGAGGAGGGTCTGTTTGACAAGCGCTGCAACACCGCCATGGTGACCTTGGAGAAAGTGTTGACAACAGCGCAGCAGCAAACAGCGATTGACCCGGGTCTTTGGCATCGTGGCCAAAGCGATGAAGCGCAGCTCAAAAAACTACTGCAAGAGCACAACCGCTGGACCGGCAGCAGGCGCGCCCGCGAGTTGCTCGACAACTGGGACGCATCAAGACTGAAATTTGTCAAGGTGTTTCCACTTGAGTACAAACGGGCACTGGCGGAGATACAGGCACGCAAGCAAGCGCTGGCGCTGGCTAGCAGATTGGAAGTTGTTTCTTAAAGTGTTGGGGGTAGGGCTGGCAGACAGCCGACATCCGACGAATGGTAGGGGACAGAGCTGGTTCACTGCGTGTAACTGCGGTCTGTCCCACAAAGGAGTTGAAATGGGAAAAATCACGGGTTTTATGGAGTTTGGTCGCCTCGAAGAAAGTCATCAATCAGTGTCCGAGCGGATCAAAAATCACAAAGAGATTGTGATGGGTCTGGACGATGCAGGGGCGAGGGTGCAGGCCGCGCGCTGCATGGACTGTGGCACGCCGTTTTGCAACAACGGTTGCCCGGTCAACAACGTCATTCCGGACTTCAACGATGCTGTCTATCGGGGTGATTGGAAAAACGCCAGTGCGGTGCTGCATAGCACCAACAATTTTCCCGAGTTCACCGGCCGCGTCTGCCCGGCACCCTGCGAGGCGGCTTGTGTGCTCAACGTGAATGATGATGCCGTGGGCATCAAGTCAATCGAGCACGCCATCATTGACCGTGCCTGGCGCGAAGGCTGGGTGCAGCCGCAACCCGCACAGCATAAAACCGGTAAGAAAGTAGCGGTTGTGGGCTCCGGTCCGGCCGGCATGGCAGCGGCGCAACAACTGGCGCGCGTGGGCCATGATGTGACCCTTTTTGAGAAAAATGATCGTATCGGTGGTCTGCTGCGCTACGGCATTCCAGATTTCAAGCTGGAAAAGTCGCACATCGAGCGCCGCGCCTTGCAGATGAAGCTCGAAGGCGTCACTTTTCGAACTGGTGTGTTGATTGGCGCCTTGCCGAAAGGCTCAAAGGTCACCAATTGGGCCAAGGAAACGTTGGCACCAGCCCAGTTGCAAAAAGACTTTGACGCGGTGTTGCTCACTGGTGGTGCCGAGCAGTCGCGTGATCTGCCGCTGCCGGGTCGTGAGCTGGACGGTATTTGCTTTGCCATGGAATTCCTGCCGCAGCAAAACAAGGTCAATGCCGGGGATAAAGTCAAAGGCCAGTTGCGAGCGGAAGGCAAACATGTTGTCGTGATCGGCGGTGGCGACACCGGCAGCGACTGTGTCGGCACGGCCAGGCGCCAAGGAGCTGCCAGTATTACCCAGTTTGAACTCACGGCGCAACCCCCATTGGAAGAAAATCGTTCCATGACCTGGCCCGACTGGCCTTTG
>CAITXW010000170.1 GCA_903896425.1 uncultured beta proteobacterium
CCACGTCAACTACGACCCCACCGCAGAACAACTGGCTGAAATCACGACCATGGCAGCCGAGGAAATGATGCGCTTTGGCATCCGACCCAAGGCGGCTTTGCTGTCGCATTCCAACTTTGGCAGCAGCAGCCAGCCCAGCGCCGTCAAGATGCGCGAGGCGCTGGCACTGCTGCGCGTCAAAGCGCCTTGGCTCGAAGTTGACGGCGAAATGCATGGCGACGTCGCCCTGGACGGCAATATGCGGGCGGCACTGATGCCCAACAGCACGCTTAAGGGCGACGCGAATCTCCTGGTCCTGCCCAACATTGATGCTGCCAATATCGCCTACAACCTGCTCAAGACGGGGGCCGGCGGAAATATTGCGATCGGCCCGGTCCTGCTCGGCGCCGCCAAACCCGTGCATATCCTGACGGCTAGCACCACAGTGCGCCGACTTGTGAACATGACAGCCCTGACAGTGGCCGACGCAAACGCGACCCGATAAAGTTAAAACACAAAGTTAGCCCAAACTTACATAATTTGGGTCGCTTTTTCGTTGCCTATTTATTAGGCAATCGCTTGCTATTTTCTGCCAAATACGCGACACTAGCGCTGTTGAGATTTACGGGTTAACCCGGTGTCTTTTTCGAAGTTTGGTGTCGATGTCGCGTCCAACAAGATTCAAGTTAGCAGTCACTGGTTTTGTTTTTGTGATGCTTATTGGCTCAGGTCTGGCGCAAGCCAGCGGACTGGTGGCAGCCAATCTTGCGGCGACGATCACGGTGACCGAGTTGCCCGGACCGGGAGCCCAAATTTTTGGGCTGATACGGCAGGGCGGTCCATTTGCACATGAAAAAGATGGAATGGTGTTCGGCAATCGAGAGCGTTTGTTACCAGCCGAAAAGCGGGGGTATTACCGCGAATACACCGTTGCGAGCGCCAATTCACGCGACCGGGGGGCCCGGCGCATTGTGTGTGGGGGGCCGGCCACGGCACCCGACGTTTGTTACTACTCGAACGATCACTATGCGAGCTTCCGCAGGATCGTTCCCTGAGTCTGATTTTTGTTATTTTTGCAAAGTGAAGCGGAACTGAATATGTCACTTACCCTAGAAACTCCAGCGCCCCAGCGTGTCGCAACTGACGTGCCCTTGCGCGGCATTCGGCCCAACATCGTCCAGTCGATCCGGGCTTTTCGCGTGCAAGAACTACAGAATGCAGCACAGTCACTGGGCCAGCATTTTCTGTATGCCAACCTGGCCAACGCGCAAACCAAACAGGATGTGCTCGATCTGATCGGTCAGCAATTCATGCTGGCCGTGCACGTCGGCAAAAATTTTGACGCGCTCTACGACAGCATGACCGACCCCCTGCACAAATCGGGTCCGCAACCGGGTTTCATTGTGGTGCTGGAACATATCCCGGCCAATGCCAAGTTTGACAAGGAAGCGCGCGAGCAGTTGCTCGACATCTTCCGGGATGCGGCTGACTATTGGAGTGACCGCAAAATTCCGTTTCGATGTTTCTATTCTTTTCTGTAGCCCGTTCTGCACACACCAGCCAAGCAGAACGGGCGAACGAGGCAAAAAGCACTGACACAGGCAGTTTCGCTGTGCCAGGCATTGAACTGACGACGGAGTCCGGTGAAAAGATGCCAACCGACAAATTGTTGGACGTTTCACCACTGGCGCTGCGCATGAGCAGCCCCTTCAACGCCGGGTATTGGCTAACAGC
>CAITXW010000171.1 GCA_903896425.1 uncultured beta proteobacterium
ACCTGATTCAGGTCGACGTCATACAACCACAGCGTCTGGCCATCGGCGACGATACTTTGCTCAAACGGTTTTTTGTAGATGAACTTGAATCGGTTCGGCCGCGAGAACTCAAAGCTCCCGATCGACGTTTTGCTGCGCGCCACCTGACCCTCTTTGGCCGGCGAGGTCACAACCTGGGTGAACTCGGCGCGCCCACTCTTGACGCTCTTGACGAACAACTCCAGGCTTTGCAGGCCGGTCGCCCCGGCGGAAACCGAGACCAGCGCAAGCACGACGGCGATGAGTCGTTTCATTACGGCTCTCACTCGGCGCGCGCGGGCACCAGAATTTCGCGCTGACCGTTGGTGCTCATGGAACTCACGAGACCGGCCTTCTCCATGTCTTCGACCAGACGCGCGGCGCGGTTGTAGCCGATCTTCAGGTGTCGTTGCACCAGCGAGATGCTGGCCTTGCGGTTCTTCAACACCACCTCCACCGCCTGGTCGTACATCGGATCTTTCTCGCCAGCGCTGCCGCCCTCGCCCAGCGCATCGCCCTCGCCGTCGGCTGTGCCACCTTCGAGCACCCCTTCGATGTAATTGGGCTCACCCTGCGACTTGAGGTAGCCCACCACGCGGTGCACCTCATCGTCGCTGACGAAGGCTCCGTGCACACGGATTGGCAAGCCGGTGCCGCTGGCCATGTAGAGCATGTCGCCCATGCCAAGCAGGGCTTCGGCGCCCATCTGATCGAGGATGGTGCGGCTGTCGATTTTGCTGCTGACCTGAAACGCGATGCGTGTCGGGATGTTGGCCTTGATCAGGCCGGTGATGACGTCAACGCTCGGGCGCTGCGTTGCCAGAATCAAGTGGATGCCGGCAGCACGCGCTTTTTGTGCCAGGCGCGCTATCAGTTCCTCGATCTTCTTGCCAATCACCATCATCAGATCGGCTAACTCGTCGATTACGACCACAATGTGCGGCAGGCGCGCCAGCGGTTCAGGCGCTTCGGGCGTCAGGCTGAACGGGTTGTAGACGAATTCGCCGCGCGCCTTGGCGTCGTCGATCTTGGCGTTGTAACCAGCCAGGTTGCGCACACCAAGCTTGCTCAGCAACTTGTAGCGCCGCTCCATTTCGGCCACACACCAGCTCAGACCATAGGCGGCCTGTTTCATGTCGGTCACGACCGGCGCGAGCAGATGCGGAATACCTTCGTAGAACGACATCTCCAGCATCTTGGGGTCGATCATCAAAAAGCGCACGTCACTGGCCTCGGCCTTGTACAGCAGGCTCAGGATCATGGCGTTGATGCCGACCGACTTGCCGGATCCGGTGGTACCGGCCACCAGCACGTGCGGCATCTTGGCCAGATCAACCACCACCGGGTTGCCCACGATGTCCTTGCCCAGGCCCATGGTGAGCATGGACTTGGCTTCGTTGTAGACCTGTGAACCAAGAATTTCAGACAGTTTGATGGTCTGGCGCTTGGCGTTGGGCAGTTCGAGCGCCATGTAGTTCTTGCCGGGAATCGTCTCGACCACGCGGATCGAGACCAGGCTCAACGACCGTGCCAGATCCTTGGCCAGACCCACAATCTGTGAGCCCTTAACACCGATAGCAGGCTCGATTTCGTAACGCGTGATCACCGGACCCGGTTGCGCCAGCACGACGCGCACCTCGACGCCGAAATCCTTGAGCCGTTTTTCGATCATGCGGCTGGTCATTTCCAGCGTCTCGGGCGATACCGTTTCCTGGCGCAGAAGAGCGCCGTCGAGCAGATCAACCTGCGGCAAATGGCTGTCGGGCAACTCCATGAACAAGGGCTTTTGTCGCTCCTTGGCAACCCGGGCACTGAGTGGAACCTCGGAGAGCACCGGCTCAATGCGCACCGGCAAGAGCGGCTGCGCGGCCACCTCCTCACGCTCTTCGAATATCACCTCCTCGCGTTCGCGCACCGCCTGTTGCCCGAGTGCCAGATCCTGCTCCAGTTCACGTTTTTCGCGCCGCGAATCGATCTGAAAATAAAGCCAGGCACCCAGTCGCTCGGCGACCTGGGCCCAGGAAAACCGGAACACCAGCGCCGCACCGAGCAGGCCCAGCGCAATGCCCATCAGACCGGAGCCGGAAAAACCAAGCCATTTGATACTCAAAGGCCCGACCAAATAACCGAGAACGCCGCCGGCGTGGCCCGGCAAACGCAAATCCAACTCCGGACCATACAACCGCGTCCACTCCAGCGCAGTACTGGCACCCAGCAGGAGCAACAGTCCGCACCAAAAGGCACTGCGGCTGTACCTGAAACGCGCCAGCGCAGAGACCGGACTTGGCGGCGGCGTCAGCGCATCGCGACCATGCAGCCAGTGCACGAGACCTGTAACCCAGGCCCGCACGCCAGCGGCAACACACCACCAGACCGAAAATCCGAGCAGGTAATAGCTCGCGTCCGCCAGCAGGGCACCGAGCCGACCGGCGCGGTTTAGCAAGGCGGCTCCACTGCCCGAGGTTGACCAGGCTGCGTCCTGCGGCGAGTAGCTAATCAGCGCCAGCAGCCACAACAACATCAACACCAGGCCCGCGAAAAGACCCAGTTCATCGGCAAAACGCCGCCAGCCCGGGCGCGCAGGGTCGGCTTCTTGGCCACCGGAGTTCAAGGTATTGAGCGAATAAGTCATACTATGCTGAACTGTACACGGCAGCCGCCGTTTTTTTTCCAGGAAGACGTTGACAATGACAAATACCAGACATACCCGGGTTCTGATCCTCGGTTCTGGCCCGGCCGGCTACACGGCCGCCATTTATGCCGCGCGGGCCAACCTCAAGCCCCTCTTGATCACCGGCATGGCCCAGGGTGGCCAACTGATGACCACGACCGAAGTCGACAACTGGCCGGCCGACGTTGACGGCGTGCAGGGTCCGGACCTGATGCAGCGCTTTCTGGCACACGCCGAGCGCTTCAAGACCGAAATCGTGTTCGATCACATCAGCGCCGTCGATTTCAGCAAACGCCCGTTCACGCTCAAGGGCGACAGCGGCGAGTACACCTGTGACGCGCTCATCCTCGCCACCGGTGCCTCAGCCAAATACCTGGGTCTGCCAAGTGAGGCCGCCTTCATGGGGCGCGGTGTATCCGGTTGCGCCACCTGCGATGGGTTTTTCTACCGCGATCAGGTCTGCTGCGTCGTCGGCGGCGGCAATACCGCCGTCGAAGAAGCGCTGTACCTGTCCAACATTGCAGCGAAGGTGATTCTGGTGCACCGGCGTGACAAGTTCCGAGCCGAGCCGATCATGATCGACAAGCTGATGGAAAAAGTCGCCGCCGGCAAGATCGAACTCAAAACCTTCTCGATGCTCGATGAAGTGCTCGGCGACGCGAGCGGCGTCACCGGCGTGCGCCTGAAGAACGTCAACAGCGGTGCCACCGAAGATCTCCAACTCCAGGGCTGCTTCATCGCCATCGGCCACGCACCCAACACCGAGATCTTCCAGGGGCAACTCGAGATGGCCGGCGGCTACATCGTGACCCAGGGCGGGCTCAAGGGATTCGCCACCATGACCAGTGTCCCGGGCATCTTTGCCGCCGGCGACGTGCAGGACCACATCTACCGCCAGGCCATCACCAGCGCTGGCACCGGCTGCATGGCGGCGCTGGATGCCCAGCGTTTCCTCGAGCAGGGCTGAAGCGGCTATAATCTGCCTCGTTTCCGGCTTTCTTCACGCCC
>CAITXW010000172.1 GCA_903896425.1 uncultured beta proteobacterium
GAAGGTGTGGAGACCGAGGCGCAGCGCGAGTTACTGGCAGGGATGGGCTGCCACAACTATCAGGGCTTCCTGTTCAGCCCTGCGCTACCGACTGACGAATTCGAAGCGCTTGCGGCGCGAATGCGAAACTGAGTTCAGTCAATATGGGAATCTACAGGGGGTTGATACCACCCGCAATCATTCGCCTGAATCCCCCGTTCTGACCGACCGTTTTGGGGCAGCCAGATCGAAAAGCTGACCGTCGCTTATGTGTCTACTGGAGCCCGTCGAGTGAAAACGGGATAAATTTTGGGCGGCTGACTTCAACAGACACGTTGCCGCCGATCACGACAGTCAGCTTACGGGTTGGCCAATTCATTGACCTTTCAAGCCGTTCGTGGCGGACTTCAACGTGCCCTTATGCCGAGCTCGGCATAAGGGCACATAGCAGCCTTCTCCAAAAACCACGGGGAAATGTGGGTTCAGGTGTCCGCCCGATGCGACCCATCGTGCACTGCGGCAAATGGAGTCGGAGAAACCCTAGCATGGCGCCATCGCCACATCGCCCCATGCGGGATCAGGCTTCCATTGCTTGATCCAGCCCGGCAATTCATCAGCCGGCATCGGGTGTGCAATACCATAGCCCTGCGCCAACTCGCAGCCAAGTTGCAAGAGCATCAAGCCATGCTCGACAGTCTCAACCCCTTCGGCAATCACCTTCAGGTCAAAACTACCGGCCAATTTGAGCACCGCGATCAGAATCAGCAGGCTGTCGCTGCTGCCAAGCATGTCTCGGACAAAGTTCTGCTCAATCTTGAGATATTTCATCGGCAGTTTTTTCAGGCAAGTCAGCGATGAACTGCCGCTGCCAAAGTCGTCAAGTGTGCACTCCACGCCTATGGCCCGACACTTCTGGATGATTTGGGATACCTTGGTCACATCGTCGGCCGCGCAGGCTTCCCGTATTTCGAGCCCCAGGCTGCCGGGCTTGATCCCCGGATGTGTGGCCAGCACTTCGCGCAAGAGCTGTACAAAATCAGGTCCCATCAAATGACGCTCCCCGATATTGACGCTGACCGGGATATGGAGTCCGACCTGTTGCCAGCGCTCGATTTGCAGCAAAGCATTCTCAATCACCCACTGACCCACCTCGATGGCCAGCGGATGGTCCTGAATCATTGGCAGAAAGATTGCGGGTGGCAGCAAGCCGCGCTGCGGGTGTATCCAACGGATCAGGGCTTCGACGCCGATCACTTCGCCGGTACGCAGGTTCACGGTGGGCTGGTACTCCAGCACCAGTTGCTGTTCAACCAGCGCGCGGCGGATACTTTCTATGCTTTCATGGTACGCACGCACACTGCGGTCCTGCTCGGCATCAAAAATGCAATAGCGGTTCTTGCCGGCTTGCTTGGCCTGGTACATGGCCTGATCGGCCTGGCGCAGCAACTGCTCTGCATCAATGTCGGGGGTCTGCTCTATCGCTTGCGGGTAAAAAGCGACTCCCAGGCTGGCGGAAACCTGTAGCCGCGCCTGGTCATAATGAATCTCCTTCGCTGCTGCGACGAGCAGACGGTTGAGCATCGGTGCGCTGGCGTCCACATCGGCCAAGTCCAGCATCACGGCAACGAACTCGTCGCCACCCAGTCGCGCCAGGATGTCACCATCACGCAGCGCCGCCTTCATGCGTTCAGCCACCGTGATCAGCAGATGGTCCCCGGCATCGTGGCCGTGCGTGTCATTGACAGCCTTGAATCCATCGAGGTCGATAAAGACCACAGCCAGGTGCTGGCCGCGGCGCCGGGTCTGCATCAAGGCCTGCGCCAGGCTCTCCCCCAGCAGTGCGCGGTTGGGAAGCTTGGTCAGACTATCGTAGCGGGCTATGCATTCGAGTTGCTGTTCGTGATTTTTTGCTGCGGTGATGTCCGAAAACAGACAGACGTACTGCAGAGGCCTTCCTTTCTCATCACGCGCTGTGCTGATCTTCTGCGCCTGCGCATAGATTTCACCGTTCTTGCGCCGGTTCCAGTTTTCTCCGACCCAGATGCCCTTCTGAGTTAGATCGCGCCACATTTGCTGGTAATGCTCTTTGCTGTGGCGCCCGGAACTGAGCAAGCGTAAGCGTCCGCCCAGTACCGTTCTTGACTTGATCGCGCCTTGACGTCAGATATCCATCACGTGACGCAGCATTGCGAACGGAACACGCCAGCCAGAGCCACCATCGCATTCGACAGAAGCTGTTCTCTGATTGATGCGC
>CAITXW010000173.1 GCA_903896425.1 uncultured beta proteobacterium
AGCCAGACACACAGCAGGCCCAGACCGACCAGCGCCAGGCCGGCAAACACCAGCCAGTCCGGCGACCAAAGCGAGGCCGGTGCCGGTGTGCCAAACAGCGCGCTGGCAATCAGCAAGCCGGTGCCGGCGCCGCCGCAAATGTAGTTGCCTGCAGCGCGCCAGTCCCAACTGGTCTGCTGCCACGGATTGGGGCCAAAACCGGCGCTCATGACAAACTCGCGCCGGTTTCAGAGAAGACTAACTTGCACCAGCAAGTTATGTCGGAACTAAAGTTGGATGCGCCGCTCATGTGTCCGCCTTGTCCCAGAGGTAATGAAAACCGGGCTTGGTGCCCAATTCTTCGTGCATGCGAAAGCTCTGATTTTTTTCCAGCAACTGCGAGACGTTGCTGTTCGGGTCTTCCAGGTCGCCAAAGGCCAGCGCCTCGGCAATGCAGGAGTTGACGCAGGCCGGGGTTGCCGCTGGGTCAACGCCGGGCGTCAAGCCGGCGGCCAGACCGGCGTCGATGCGGTCAACGCAGAAGGTGCACTTGGTGGCGACCGCCAGACGCGAATCGTCACGGCGCTGGGTTTCCTCCACGGTTGCCGTGCCGAAAGCAAAGCTGGCTTTGTCGGTCTTGTAGCGCGCCTGATATGGGCAGGCCACGGCGCAATAAGAGCAGCCGATACACAGGTCGTAATCAATGGTGACGATGCCGTCGGCGCGCTGCTTGGTGGCGGTGGTCGGGCACACGTGCATGCAGGGTGGGTCTTCGCAGTGCTGGCAACCGACCGGCACAAAGACGCGCTTGACGTTGGGGTACTCGCCAAACTCCATGTCGAGCACGCGGCGCCATTGCACCTCGGGCGGCGTGGCGTTGGTGTGCTTGCAGGCGGCGGTGCAAGTCTGGCAACCGACACAGCGGCGCAGGTCTGCCGTCATGGCCCAGCGTGTCATTTCGCCCCCTTCGGCGCGCGGCCAATCTTGACGCGCACGATGTCGGCGCCGGAGCCGGTGGCGTCGGTCAGCGAGATCGACATCGTCGCCAGCGTGTTCAAACTCGGCACGCCGAAGTCTTTTGCCACCGGTGTCTCCCAGTGCTCAAACTGCCCGATCAACAGCAGCGTGTCCGGGCGTATGCCCTGGCGCACGACGGCGTTGCCGCGTACGCTGCGCTTCGGGGTCGAGATCTCGATTGCGTCGCCATCGGCGATGCCCAACTTCTCGGCAGCACTGCTGTTGATGATGACGCCACGGTGACCGGTGATGTTGTCTGCCACCTCGTGCATCAAGGGAATGCCGGCATTGGCGCCCCAGGCGTACTGCATGCTGCGCGCGGTCAGCAGCCAGAACGGGTAGTCCTGCGCGCGCTCGCCGCTCTGCGTGATGATGGCCTCCCAGATACCGGGGAAATCTTTCCAGATCGGCAGCGCCTGATACTCCTTGAGTTGCTCGTCCCACCAGTGCATGTCGTGCTCGTGCAAGCGCCGGCCGAGTTCAGTGCCGACGCGCAGCAAGCGCTCCTGATACGGCAGCTCATAGCGCAAGCCGGTCTTGACCATGGTCTGGTCCAGATACCAGGTGGCGCGTGACAACGGCTTGGTTGCCAGGCCGTTTTCCTTCCACCAGTCCAGCCCGTGCGCGTGCTTGCCTTCTGTGACCTCGGCACTGGCGGCGCGGCAAACCGCGTCCCAGATGGCGTCACGGCTGTGGCGCTGCTGCACATCGAGCGAAAAATCGCCGTGCACGCCTTTGAGCGGCACGCTGCCAGCGCCCTTGTTGATGGCCGCGATGTAGCCTGCCGTCAGCCCCGTGCGTGCCGCCAGTTCGCTGGCAATGTCGGTCATGTCGCGCGCTTCGTTGTCGCCTTCTACCACCGGTTGGCGCAGCGCAAAACCGTTGACTTCCCAATACTGTTCCTGATACTTGGTGCCGCCGATGCGCATCAGTTGCAGACTCTCCAAGTCGGTGGCGTCGGGCAGCAGGACGTCGGCGAAGTGGTTGGTCTCGTCACGCGTGTAGGCAAAGGCCACGGTGAACGGGAAGCGCGCCATCTTCGCCGCCAGCGTGGCGGTGTCCCAGTAGGAGATGGCCGGATTGGTGCGGTACAAAAACCAGACGTCGGGCGGATTGACGCGCGGCAGGCCTTTCGGTGTTTCGTCCAGAAACAACCAGGAGAAATGCGTCGGCCCGAGCGCCTGACTCCAGGGACCATCGGCCGCCAGCGGCACCATCGAGCGGTAGGCGTTGCGAATGTTCGGGTTCGGTGACCAATTCGCCTTGTCGGTCGGATTGAGCGGGAACAGCATGAAGCCATCGGGCCCGGCCTTGACGCTCTCGTGGCGCTGCGACATCGGGCGCGCCAGACGGATCGTCGTGCCGATGGTGCCGCCCGGCACTTCCAGACCGCCGACCAGTGTCGCCATCAGCGTGCGCGCCCAGCAGCATTCAAAACCACCCCAGCCGTTGTTGACGGTCTTGCCCAGCGTCACCGCCACGGGACGGTAGGGCATGGTGATGCCGTCAATCTCAATGGTCTGACCGACGCAGGCGTGGTCAATGAACTCGTTGGCGATGGCACGCATGTTCGCCGCCGGCACTTCGCAAACCGCTTGCGCCCACTCGGGCGAATAGGGTCGCATGTGCTCGACCAGTTGCGTGAAGCCGGTGCTGCCCTTGAGCAGGCCTTCGGCGAGCACTTCCTCGTCGGCGCCAATCTCAATCGCGTCGACTTCGTAGCTGCCTTCAATCGCTTCGCGTAAATCCGCGCTGTCATGCGGCCGCGCACAGCCCTGCGCCAGGTCCCAAACGAGCGGCTTGCGGCTGCTGCGATCGCGCAGGTAAAAGCCGTTCGGACCCACCAGATAAGGCGACGCAGTACGCGCTGCGAGGAAGGCCACGTCGAGCCGCTCACGCGGCACTTCGTGCAGCAACACATGGATCAGCGCGTAGAGAAAGGCAGCGTCAGTCTTGGGCTTGATCGGCACCCACTGCGCCGAGCAGGCACCGGTGACCGAGAGATGCGGTTCGACCTGCACGCGCTTCAAGCCGCGAATGCGCGCTTGCGAATGGCGCCAGACACCCACCACACCACCGGAAGCCTCGATGTTGTTGCCACAGGAGATCAGGTAATTGCACAGCGGCGTATCGGGTGTGACGATAAAAGCGCGGTGCCAGAACTCACCGTACAGATGTTCGGAGTGATAGCACTTGACGCCTTGGCCTGAACCAAAACCCATGTCCACCGGGCCCCAGGCCGACAGGAATGCCGGCAGCGTTCCCATGTAAGACTGCGGCGTGCCGGCACCACCAAAACTGGCCGCCACACGCGGATAGCCGGATTCGTCGAGGATGCCGTTGGCGCGCACGGCATTGAGTTTTTCTTCGATCAGGCCGAAGGCTTCTTCCCAGCTGATGGGCACAAAGCCGGGATCCTGATCGCGACCCTTCAACGGGTTGCTGCGCTTCATCGGCGTGCGCACGCGGTGCGGGTTGTAGGTCTTTTGCACCAGACCGTAAGCTTTGACGCAAACCTTGCCGCCGCCCGGATGAATGTCGGCAGCACAGAAGTTGGGTTCGACCTCGGTCGCTACACCATCCTCCACCTTGACCGTGAGCAGATCAGGGCCGGCGACGCACTGGTAACAGTAAGTCGGAACGATGCGGACACCCTTGGTTTCAACGCTCATGGGAATCCTCGCCGATGGCAGTGCTTTGACAGTGTGGAAGAGGTACGGTAAATTTCATTCTACATATTCTTGCATTTGCATGCAATAATTCCCCAAGACAAATCAATCATGCGTAAAAACACGCCCTCAGGCAGCGCCAGCAGGCGTTCAAAAACCGCGGTCCCACCGGCACCGGTTGGCGCAGCTTTGCATATCCGCCCGGTGTGCTGGGGTGACCTGAATGCGGTGATTGAGATGGATGCCATGGTGACCGGGATTGCCAAACGTGATTACTGGAATTCGCTGTACAAGCGATACGCCGACGCAGTGGCCACCGGCCAGCATTTCCTGGTGGCAACCAGCGGCAGTGAAGTCATCGGCTTTGTCATCGGCGAGGTGCGCGACTGGGAATTCGGCTCGCCGCCCTGCGGTTGGGTCTTTGCCATCGATGTGCGGCCTGACGCGCGGCTGCTGGGTGCCGCCACACAACTGCTGCAAAGCCTCTGCCAGAGCTTCAAGCGCGCCGGCGTGAGCAAGGTGCGCACCCTGCTGTCGCGCGAGAACACGCTGATCCTGTCGTTCTTTCGCAGCCAGGGCATGATGATCGGCCCCTTCATCCCGCTCGAAATGGACATCGAGCCGTGAGCCCCTGCCTGTGAGCGTTCCCCCATGAA
>CAITXW010000174.1 GCA_903896425.1 uncultured beta proteobacterium
CATGGAGGCTCAATTTCGATGCGGGTGCGCCCCCCAAACGCTTCATATTGACTTGGACAAAGCTTCCGAAGTTCCGCGCATACATTGAAGCCCTTTGTTCAGGAACTGAGGCGAAGAACATCTCCCAAGACAAGTTTCTTTCGGCACCGATGGTTAGCCTCGATATGCGCCAACACGGTGATATTGACCGAGTATTGGATCAAACAGACTCAGCCAGGAAGGCATTGAATGCGAGGATGACTGTAGCAATGTCGATTAAGAGCGGTTTGTTGCAGAAGGTATTTGGGGAGGCACAACTGTGAGTTTTACAGAATCAAACACCGTAGAAGCCTATGTCCGAGACCTGCTCGCGGGCCCGGCAAAAGCTATTCCTGCAAATGTTGCGCAGGAGCCTCAGGCCAGTTACGGCACCAGTTCCAAGGGTATCGGCTGGAGATATAAGCCCCCGACTGTGGTGCCACGCCAGATTCAGGAGGTGTTGGTCGAATCCTGGCTGCGTGATGCGTTGATTCGCCTAAACCCTGAAATATCCGCTCAGACTGACCGTGCGGATGAGGTGCTCTACAAGCTGCGCGCCATCGTGCTATCGGTGCGCTCCGACGGGCTGATTCGCGCCAATGAAGAGATGACTGCCTGGATGCGTGGTGAACGCTCCATGCCCTTCGGCGACAACAACCAACATGTGCCGGTGCGCCTGATTGACCTAGATGACCTGACGCAAAACCAGTACGTCGTTACCCAGCAGTACACCTACCGGGCTGGACCCACTGAGCGCCGTGCCGATTTGGTGCTGCTGGTCAACGGCCTGCCATTGGTGCTGATTGAGGCCAAAACGCCGGTCAAGAAGTGCATCAGCTGGGTAGATGGTGCCGTGCAGGTGAACGCGGACTACGAGAAATTTGTGCCCGAGCTGTTCGTGTGCAACGTGTTCTCGGTGGCCACCGAGGGCAAGGAGTACCACTACGGCTCTATTGGCCTGCCAGTAAAGGACTGGGGCCCATGGCACCTGGACGAAGGCAAAGAGTCGGATGGCGCCCAACACCACCCGCTGAAAACGCTTAAGCTGTCGGCCGAGAGCATGTTGCGGCCCAACGTGGTGCTGGACATTTTGGGCAGTTTCACCCTGTTTGCGACAGACAAGAAAAAGCGCCGCATCAAAATCATTTGCCGCTACCAGCAGTACGAGGCCGCCAACAAACTGGTCGAGCGCGTGGTGGCTGGCTACCCCAAGAAGGGGCTGATCTGGCACTTTCAGGGGTCAGGCAAATCCTTACTGATGGTGTTCGCGGCCCAGAAGCTGCGCATGCACTCACACTTGAAGAATCCGACGGTGATCATTGTGGTGGATCGCATTGATCTGGACAGCCAGATCACCGGCACTTTCACTGGTGCTGACATCCCCAATTTGGAGAAGGCGGACACCCGCGAGAAGCTGCAACAGTTGCTTGGGCAGGACGTGCGCAAGATCATCATTACCACGATCTTCAAGTTTGGTGAAGCCACCGGTTGCCTGAATGACCGCAGCAACATCATTGCGCTGGTGGATGAAGCCCACCGCACGCAAGAAGGCGACCTGGGACGCAAGATGCGTGAGGCGCTGCCCAATGCGTTTCTGTTTGGCCTGACCGGCACGCCGATCAACCGCTCTGACCGCAATACCTTTTACGCATTCGGTGCGGACGAAGATGCTTTGGGCTACATGAGCCGCTATGGTTTTGAGGAATCCATCCGAGATGGAGCAACGCTGAAGCTTCATTTTGAGCCGCGACTGGTCAACCTGCATATCGACAAGGCGGCGATTGAGACGGCATTCAAGGAACTGACTGGTGGCCTGTCAGACCTGGACCGGGACTCGCTGGGCAAGACCGCCGCCAAGATGGCCGTGCTGGTGAAGACGCCAGAGCGCATTCGGCGCGTATGTGAAGACATCGTGCTGCACTACCAGAGCAAGGTGGAGCCCAACGGCTTCAAGGGGCAGATCGTCACCTTCGACCGGGAGTCGTGCCTGCTCTACAAAGCAGAACTCGACAAACTGCTGCCACCCGAGGCAACGGACATCGTCATGTCGGTACAGGCCGCCGACAAAAAAGAGCATCCCGAGTATGCTGCCTATGACCGCAGCCGCGATGCGGAAGAAAGATTGCTGGACCGTTTTCGTGATCCTGCGGACCCACTCAAGCTGATCATCGTCACCGCCAAGTTACTGACGGGCTTTGATGCGCCCATCCTGCAAGCGATGTATCTGGACAAGCCGCTGCGCGACCACACACTGCTGCAAGCCATTTGCCGGGTCAACCGCACCTATTCCGAGCAGAAGACGCATGGACTGATCGTGGACTATCTGGGCATCTTTGATGATGTTGCGGCGGCGCTGGAGTTTGACGACCAGAGCGTCAAGCAGGTGGTCAGCAATATTCAGGAGCTGAAGGACAAGTTGCCAGAAGCCATGCAGAAGTGCCTGGCATTTTTTACCGGCGTGGATCGCAGCCAGACGGGCTACGAAGGCCTGATTGCCGCGCAGCAATGCCTGCCCAACAACACGGTGCGTGACAACTTTGCTGGCGAATACAGCCTGCTGAGCAAGATCTGGGAAGCCCTGTCGCCAGACGTTGTGCTGGGTCCGTTTGAGAAAGACTACAAATGGCTGTCGCAGGTGTACCAGTCCGTGCAACCATCCAGCGGCCACGGCAAGCTGATCTGGCATTCACTGGGTGCCAAGACGATTGAGTTGATTCACCAGAACGTGCATGTGGATGCCGTGCGGGATGACTTGGATACGCTGGTGTTGGATGCTGACTTGCTTGAGGCAGTGCTGTCTAACCCGGACCCCAAGAGCGCCAAAGAGATTGAGATCAAGCTGGTGCGGCGCATGCGCAAGCATATGGGCAATCCAAAATTCAAAAAACTGTCTGAACGGCTGGACGCACTGAAAGACCGCTTTGAATCTGGGCAAATCAACAGCGTCGAGTTTTTGAAGCAGTTGCTGGAAATTGCCAAGGAAACGCTGCAGGCAGAAAAAGAAGTGCCGCCAGAAGAAGATGAAGACCGCGGCAAGGCTGCGCTGACAGAGCTGTTCAACGAGGTCAAAACGTCCGAGACGCCGATCATGGTCGAGCGCGTGGTGGCGGATATTGATGAAATTGTGCGGCTGGTTCGCTTCCCTGGCTGGCAGGGCACGCAGGCCGGTGAGCGCGAAGTGAAAAAGGCGCTGCGCAAGGCGCTTTTCAAGTACAAACTTCATGCGGATGAGGAGCTTTTTGAGAAGGCCTACAGCTACATTCGGCAG
>CAITXW010000175.1 GCA_903896425.1 uncultured beta proteobacterium
CACAGATCAACCACTTCATGGGCAGCGCGACCGACGGCAAATCCATGATCTGGCCGATCAAGCTGTTCCGCGGCAAGCAGCAATACGACCCGATCAACAAGTCGCTGGTCATCACCCACCTGGCTGGCAGCGATGGCACCGCCTTCTGGAAGAACCTGGACTGGGAAAAGGCTGTCACCGCCGGCATGGCCGCAGGTGGAGTCAAGTTCTCCGGCAAGGTTGACTTCATCGAGACCGAAAGCATGTGGGCCATCAACCACATGGTGGCGCCCAAAGAAAAAGCGCTGGGCTGTGTTGAATGCCACGCCAGCGGCGCGCGGCTGGAAAAGATTGACGGCGTCTACATGCCGGGCCGTGGTCGCGATCACGCACGCTGGCTTGAGATCGGCGGCTGGGCGCTGGCCCTGCTGACCCTGCTCGGCGTCCTCGGACACGGAGCTATCCGCGTCATCGCCCACAAACGCAACAGCTAACCGGAGAACCAACATGTCACGCGTTTATCTCTTCAAGCCTTTCGAGCGCTTCTGGCACTGGTCGCAAGCCCTGCTCGTCATCTCCATGCTGGTTACCGGTTTCGAGGTTCACGGCACCTACCGCTTGTTCGGTTTCGCCAAAGCCGTGGACTACCACACGCTGGCGGCCTGGACCCTGGTCGGTTTGTGGATCTTTGCCATCTTCTGGCATGTCACCACCGGCGAATGGCGCCATTACATCCCGACGCTGAAGAATGTCGCCGCCATCGCCCAGTACTACTCCTCGGGCATCTTCAAGGATGAGCCGCACCCGTTTCGCCCGAGCCTGCACAACAAGCACAACCCGCTGCAGCGGCTCACCTATCTGGCGGTGCTGACCCTGCTCAGTCCTTTGATCTGGTTTACCGGCTGGCTCTACCTCTTCTATTCCAGTTGGACGGCTTGGGGGCTGGGCGGCTTGCGCCTGGAATGGATTGCCACCGGCCACACGCTGGGTGCATTCCTGATGCTGGCCTTCCTGATTTCGCACCTTTACCTCTCGACCACCGGGCACAAGCTGACCTCGCAGATCAAGGCCATGCTGACCGGCTGGGAAGACCTCGGTGACGAAGCCGCACATGGCAAGCACAGCTAGCCCGATCAACCAATTTTTTACGTCAACTCTCCAGGAGAAATTTATGAACAAGACATTCAAGAAGAAACTGCTGGTCGCCCTGATCGCCAGCATGGTGCTGCCGATGGCAGCGCAAGCGGCGGACGCTGATCTGCTGAACCGGATCGAGACCATGTCGCGCGAACTCGAAGCGCTCAAGGGTCTGGTCAAGGCCAACGAAGTCAAGGCCGCGCAGACCGCAGAACAGGTCAAGGCCGTTGCCGCCAAGTCGGATGCCGTGGCGCTCGATGATCTGAAAGCGCAGGTCACCAAGCTCGAAGGCAAATCACTCGGCAAGTGGCTGACCGTGGGCGGGGACTACCGCTTCCGCGTTGATGCTCTGCAGGGCGAGACCAAGACCTTCACCGACGTCAATCAGCTTTTCGCTACGGCACAGAACAACCTGCAAGCCAGCTTCTTTGCAGCCCCGACAAAT
This sequence comes from uncultured beta proteobacterium, assembly GCA_903896425.1. GTDB lineage: Bacteria > Pseudomonadota > Gammaproteobacteria > Burkholderiales > Burkholderiaceae_C > Rhodoferax. The sequence continues at coordinate 1,562 of CAITXW010000175.1, forward strand.
CCGGTCAATTCCGCGATGCTCAGCGGAATGATGCAGTTTTCCGGCGCCATGAATGGCGTGCGAACGTATAGCGACGCACTTGCATTCTTCGGCCAGACCAACGCAGCCACCGGTTATACGAATCAGCAGTTGCTGGGGGGCATTGGCGCGATGGTCGGCAGTGCAGCAACCATTCCAGCCTACAAGCCCAAGAACAACAGCCTGTACAGCAACCGCTTCGGCCTGGACCTGAGCGCCAAAGCCACGCAGGACGTCAGCGTCAACGCGCACCTGCAGATGTACAAGGTGTTTGGCGCCGAAGACGAAGGGGCCATCACCAATTCCGGCAGCGCGCCTTTCTTCGCCGACCGCGTTGGCGTCTTTGACGGCACGCTCAGCCGCGTGCCATCGAGCAGCCTGCTCAACGTGGACCGCGTTTACGCCACCTGGAGCAATATCGCCGACAAGGAAATCTGGTTCTCGGTCGGTCGCCGGCCCTCTACCG
>CAITXW010000176.1 GCA_903896425.1 uncultured beta proteobacterium
CCAGGTTCTTCGCCAAGGCCAGATTCAAACCGGTCACAAAAAAGAACGAACCCGGATAGGCTGGCAACAAGCCCAGCAGCTTGCCTACCGGTTTGGGCAGTGTGTAGGAAGTGGCGTGCATGGTGAATCTTTCTGTAGGGCTGAGCTTACTGCTTTTCGGGGCTACGCTGAAACAGCGGCGTCCCGGACCAGGTCCAGACCCGGCTTGCCGTACCAGTACCCATTGCAGGCCTGCTCCGGCATCAAGGGCAGCAAGGCCTGGTTGGCATCGGCAGCGGCGATCTTGCCGGTCGCCACGCCGTTGAACAAATGAATGATCTCAACCGTATGCTGTGCCTGCGGGCTGATGCGCACCACATCAACGCCGATCTCACGCATGGCACCGAGCTCCGGCAACAGGTTGTAGACGCGCGCTGACTGCGTCTGTATTCCGTTGAGCACCAGAAATTCTTCGTTTTCACGGGTGCGCATCTGCAGGCCGTCGGCGTGATCGATGCAGCGGAACTGGCAATCGTCTTTGGGCAGGTTGTAGTGACGCGCGGTAAAGCAGCGTGCGGAAAATGCCAACGGCATGCGGCCGTAGGCAAAGACCTCGGTTTCCAGACCGCTGGGGCGCCCCTGCTGCAGCAATTTGAGGTCGTCGCGACTCATTTCCACCGGGATCACCCAGCGCTTGATACCCAGCGCCGTCATCCACTGCAGGGTCGGCAGGTTGTAGATATTGAGGTGCGGGCCGGCAACAAAAGGCACTTTTCCTTCCAGACAGTGCACCGCGCCCATGTCATTGGCCTCGACCATGAAGTCGCCGTTGACCGACATCTCGGCGATCTTGTGCAGGGTGGTCACGTCCGAGCCCGATTCGATCAGGACCTGGGTCGAGAGAATCACTTCCTTGCCCGCTTCCTTGAGCATGGCGGCAACGTTCAGCCAGTCGGCCAGGCGCAGTTCACGCCGGCGCGAACAAACAGTCTCGCCGAGGTAAACAATGTCAACCGGAGTCTTGGCGACGGCTTCGTAAAAACCCAGCACTGTCTCGCGCGGCCAGTAGTAAAGGAGGGGGCCTAATGCAAGCTTCATCATTTCCATGGCCTGTGATAGGCCCCCAGCGTGTGTTGTTGTCCTTCGGCGACCTTGTCCAGATCCGTCATCCAAGCCGGCTTGGCCGAGTAGCGATGGGGGTTGTCGCGGCAGCTGTCAATGGCTTCACGCCAGACCTTGGTTACTTGCGCCACATAGGCCGGGCTGCGCTGTCGGCCTTCGATCTTGATGGCGCGCACGCCCATCTTCATCAGCTGCGGCAGCAACGCCAGCGTATTGAGGCTGGTCGGCTCCTCGATGGCGTAGTAATTCTTTTCGTCGCCCACATCAAAGCGCCCCTTGCACAGCGTCGGGTAACCGGCGTTTTCACCGGGGGCGTAGCGGTCAATCAGCACACCATTCAGGCGCGACTCGCGGCCCTGTGGCGTTTCCTGCCAACGCACCGCTTTCGGCGGCGAACAGACGCCGTTGGTGTTGGGTGCTTCGCCTGTGACGTAACTGGAAAGAGCACAGCGCCCTTCCACCATCACACACAGACTGCCAAAACCAAAGACCTCGATTTCAACCGGCGTCTTCTCCAGCACCTGTTCGACCTGCGTCATCGACAGCACACGCGGCAGCACGGCGCGCGAAATACCAAAATGCTGATGGTAGAAATTCAAGGCTTCGTAGTTGGTGGCCGAGCCTTGTACCGAGAGATGCAGGCGCAATTGCGGGTGCTTCTTGGCGGAATAGGCCATCAAACCGGGATCGGCCATGATGACGGCATCAACGCCGCTCTCGGCCGCGCGATCGACCGCACCGCGCCAGACCTCGGGACTCGCCGCCTGCGGGTAGGTGTTGAGTGCCACAAAAACCTTGCGACCGCGCTCGTGCGCGTAACGGATGCCATTGTTGATGGCCGCTTCATCGAAGTTGAGTCCGGCGAAATTGCGCGCGTTGGTGGCGTCACGAAAACCGAGGTAAACGCAGTCCGCGCCGTTGTCGACAGCAGCC
>CAITXW010000177.1 GCA_903896425.1 uncultured beta proteobacterium
AGAGTCACCAGCAGGTAGCCACCAGCCATCGCGAACACGCCGTGCGCCAGATTGATGAAGCCCATCAGACCGAGCGTGATCGACAACCCGACTGAGATCAGAAACAGCAGCGTGCCATAGGCCAGACCGTCGAACAATACGCCAAGAAAATTATGCACGTGGCTGCGAGGATTATTTACCCGGATCCTTCACGGCGTTGATCGTCTCGAATTCGACGTTGTACAGTTTGCCATTCACTTTCTTGACTTCGCGTACATACACGTTTTGCACGATGTCCCGGGTCTCGGGGTCGATCTGGATCGGGCCGCGCGGGCTGAGGAGCTTCATGCCTTTCAGCACCTGCATTGCCTTGTCGCCGTCGATGTTGCCCTTGAGTTGCCGCACCACTTCATAGATGGCGGCCATGCCGTCATAAGCGCCGACCGCCATGAAGTTGGGTCGGGTCTTGGGGTCGATTTGGCTGTAGGCGGCAAGAAACGCCTTGTTCTCCGGGGACACGTGAGCGGCGGAGTATTGGTGCGTTGAGATGACGCCTAACGCATTGTCTCCAAGCGCTTCGATCACGCCGTCTTCGGTCACGTCGCCAGTTGACAGCAGCTTGATCCCGGCCTTGGCCAGGCCGCGCTCATTGTAGGCTTTCATGAATCCGACGGCCATTTCGCCAGCCGGCACGAAGACGAACACCGCCTCGGGTTTGCCGTCTTTAACGCGCTGGACGAAGGGTCCGAACTCAGGGTTTGTCAACGGAACTCGCAGCTCGCCCACCACTTGGCCGCCCATTTTTGTGAAGGCCTTTTTGAACGTGTCTTCCGCATCATGGCCAGGACCGTAGTCCGCAACCACCGTGAAAACCTTGCGCACGCCGTTGCGGTAGGCCCATTGGGCCATCGGCTCGGTCACTTGCGCCAGCGTGAACGAGGTACGCACAATGTAGGGCGACTTGGCCGTAATCACCGAGGTCGCGGCGTTCATGATGATCGTGGGTATCTTCGCTTCGGTCGCGATCGGCGCTACCGCCAGCGCATTTGGCGTGAGACCGAATCCGGCCAGGAAATCGACTTTGTCCTTCACCACCAGCTCTTGCGCGAGCCGCTTTGCAACGTCCGGCGCGGGCCCCGTGGTGTCCTTGATGATCAGCTCTATTTTTTTGCCTGCGACGGTATCGCCATGCTGCTTCATGTACGCCTTTGCACCGTTTGTAATCTGCAGACCGAAGTCGGCAAAAGTGCCAGTCATCTCAACCAGCAAGCCGACCTTGATGGTGTCCGCCGCCCAGCTTTGGACGCTTGTCAGTGCAAACACTGCGAGCAGTATCAGTTTCTTCATTTTGTGTCTCCAAATATTTAAATTGTAGATAACGTTCCGACGTTGGATTATGTCTCTTTTCCCCCTGTCGGCAACGCATCAAGCCAAACACGATGGACGATTTTGACCTCATACTTGTAGAGGGTCTTCCTGCATCGCCTCGATCTGTTCTTCAAGCATTTGCACCTGGCCCTGCCAGTAGTCGCTGGAGCCAAACCAGGGAAAGTTGACGGGAAAGGTCGGGTCGCTCCAGCGCCGCGCCAGCCAGGCGCTGTAGTGAATCAGGCGCAGCGTGCGCAAGGGCTCGATCAGCGCCGTTTCGCGCCGGTCAAAGGCGCGGAACTGCTCGTAGCCATCAACCAGGCACCCGAGTTGACGGCTGCGTTGCGTGCGGTCGCCGCTGAGTAGCATCCACAGGTCTTGCACTGCCGGCCCGGTGCGGGCATCGTCCAGATCGACAAAGTGCGGCCCGGGACCGGCGCTGGCGACGGATTCCAGCGGTGTCCACAGAATGTTGCCGGGGTGGCAGTCGCCGTGCAGACGCAGCAATTTAATGGTTTCAATTTCCAGAGCGCCGGGATCACTGGGACTGCTGGCGCCGGTCAGGCAGGGATGCGTCGCGATCAAATCCAGCGCGTCTTGCGACGCTTTGGCCCAGCGCGATTGCACATCCAGCGGCACCTGGTCGTGGCTGAGCAGCCACTCGCGCGAGGCGATGCCAAACGTTTGCAGGTCCAGCGCCGGACGGCTGACAAAGGGTTTGGCCGCGCCGACGCTGTGAATGCGCGCCAGAAAGCGCCCAATCCATTCCAGCACCTCGGCGTCGTCAAGCTCGGGTGGCCGTCCACCTCGGCTCGGGCTGATGCTGAAGGCGAAACCGCCAAAGTGATGCAGTGTGTCGGCGTTGAGCGACAGCGGTGCCACCACCGGAATTTCTGCCGCCATCAGCTCGGTTGAAAAAGAATGCTCTTCCAGGATTTGCGCCTCGCTCCAGCGCCCGGGCCGGTAAAACTTGGCCACCACCACGGCAGCGTCTTCCAGGTGCAATTGATAGACCCGGTTCTCGTAGGAGTTCAGCGCCAGTTGGCGCCCGTCGCCGAAGAGCCCGACGCTGGCCAGCGCGTCCATGACGACGTCAGGCGTGAGGGTCTGATAAGCATGGGGCCCGGTAGCAGAGGGTGAGCTTGACAACATGCGCGCATTGTCGCGCCTATGGATATTTTCCAAAATGATGACAGGCCAAACCCGACTCGGCATGCGGTGAGGATCAGGCCGCTGGGGCACTCAGCTTCGCGGCTGTCCCCCGGCCTTTGGCCTCCTCTACCTACGCGGAACACCTAGGCAGCCCGATTTGCGCTGGATCAGGCTGCCTGGATGCTCTGCTTCGTGTCCCCCGCCCTTGCGGGCTCCTCCTTTACCTACGCAGAACACCCAGGCACCCCGATCCCGGTGA
>CAITXW010000178.1 GCA_903896425.1 uncultured beta proteobacterium
ACCCGCGTTTCGTGACCGTGGAAAGCGTGGAGATGACGACGGTGCCGATCGCCAACGTGGGCGTGGTGATCGCCTATGTTGGCAAGGAGGGGAAGGACGTTACCGGTGAAACCTTCAAGCACGGCAACCTCGTATCCAGAGGCGAAAAGGGTGTGTGCGTGGAACCGCTGGATCCGGGCAAGTACCCGATCAACCCGAACACGCACAAGGTCGTGACTTACATTCCGCAGGTTGGTCGAGCCATATGGCGCGAATTATTGACCCACTGCTGGCGAGCGAAACGCATTGGACGCAACGCCAAGCAGGTTGATGATCTGGTGCTGAAGGTCGGTTAACTTGGCATCGAAGACCTGGACAGTTTTTCCATCCATGGTCAGCTTGTGGCGTTCTGTGTGGCTGAAGAGGCGCAGTATCTGTTCGGTGGTTGGATGAGCGCACAGACGCTGCTCGGGATAAAGAGGGAGTTCGCGGATACCTTCCCGAGTCATGGCCAGCCTGAGTTCGCGCTCTATCAGGGCTTGAACGAGCAGGGCCAGGAAGTACAGCGTGAACAGGGCCTCGATTCTGGCCTCGTCTTTGAGAAACACCGGCGCGATTTCGTGCACGGTCTTGACCTGCTCGAAGCGTTTTTCGATCATCGGCTGGCCTTTGTGGGCCTGCAGTACCTGGGCGGGAGTGAGATTTCTATCGTTGGTCATCAGCGGATACATGCCATCGCTCTTGTGGTCGTAGGCGACGGCTACTTCGTCAGTCGTCCATTCGATGTCGAACCTGCGCTTGGTGACTTTTGTATAGGTTGTTTCGGGCCCCGGTCGCCCGCGCCGTGATTGTTTGAAGTGGTGCTCTTCGCGCACGACACGAGTTACCAACAGATAGCGGCTGACATGATGTTTTTCCAGAATGGAGCTGACGGTGAGGTCGATCTCGGCGGCACCACGCAAGCGAGCCTTTGCACCCGCCAGGCGTTGGTGCAGTTGCACGAGATCTTCAGTGGCGGCGGCGATATTTCTGCGCCGGCGTGCTTGCTGGCGTAACGTGAGCAGCGTGCTCCAGACCCATACGACAACGCATACCTCCTCAGACAGCAGTGGAGCGCGGTAAACGAACCAGCGGTCGCGTGGGCCGTCACTGCGGCGCGGGTTGTCGCGATCCCATACGCTCACCCACTCGGGGGTGTTGGTCTGAATCCATTTACGGAACTCACTATCCTCCTTGCGGTTGCGCGGCATCACCGTGACAAAGCGACCGCCGGCGCGATCAATGTGTTCCATGTTCTCGCGCGAGCACAACTTGGAGTCGGCGACGTACAGGAAGTCCGCCCTCCCGGCAACGGTGCGCAACGTGTCCCAGGTCTGGATGTGGGTACGCGAGTCGGTGACATTGCCGTCGCTGCAGCGAAAGGCCACCGGTACATGGCCATCGGCGGTCATGGTGAGGATGAACAACAGTTGCTTCAAATCAGGCCGGTGCGCCTTCGAATGCCCGTAGGTGATTGCAGGGGCAGTGCGGCCGCGCACAGATCGTCCGGTTGCATTGCGAAAGTTTCCACAAAAACTGATCGAGGTGCTGTCGTTGTGAAGCTCGTCAAAGCGAAGGCCGAAGCGCTGCGCTACAGCCAACACCACGTCGGTCAAAAGTGCTGCGCGGTCCGCGTCGAAGAGGTTGTCCAACGCGCGCCCGAGTCGGTCGTCACTGAGGTGTGCCATCTCTTGCTCACTCAGGCCAAACATGCCACTGGCAAATCCGTGCACGGTTTCCTGCTGGCGGTAGATGGGCTCTCGCTCGACGATGAGCGAGCGTAATAGAACCCCAAGTGCTCGAGCGTGCGGGACGGCGCATCTGCCATCGGAGGGGATATGCCGGTGCAGGGCTTCCTCCAGTCCGATGCGATCAATGAAGTGATTGACCAGAGGCAACGGGCCCAAGCGCTCGCTTTCGAGATCGAAGCGGGCTTGTTGCACCGATTGAGCTTGCACGGCTTTCATTCTGGCGTTATTATTAACGCCAGAATGAAACTTGTAAAGAAAAATGTCTCGAAAGCCTGAAACCATCATCCGTGACGCGCTCGCGAAGATCGGACGTATTCGGGAGGCAATAGGCAAGATTGATTACCTGTGCACCGGGACAATGCTATGCAGGACGAAAGTCTGCGGCAAAGAAGGCTGCCGATGCGCACAGGATCCCGCTGCACGACATGGCCCGTATTACGAGTGGGGGCACATGAAGAACGGCAAACTCGTGCACCGGACGGTTTCGCCGGATCAGGCCGCCATCTTGGAGACGGCAATCACGAATCATCGAAAAGCAAAGAAGTTGCTGAAAGCCTGGGAGGACGAAACCGAAAAGCTGTTCGACGCACAAGCTCCGCGCAAACCATAGCCGGTGCGTTCACGTGAAAATCGGTTTATATGCGTTCAGCGACCTGCGGAAAGTAAGTCGTGAACGT
>CAITXW010000179.1 GCA_903896425.1 uncultured beta proteobacterium
CAGTGCCGACAAGGCCAAGCGGCTCGAAGCCGCCAAGCTTTTGCGCAGCAGCAAGCAGGCCAATACCAAGACCATGCTGCTGGCGCGGATCAAGGTCGAGACCGAGCCTGATGTCAAGTCTGCCCTGCAACTCAGTCTGCGCGAAGTCGAAGCGGCGCTGGCCTGGGGCGACCGGCTCGGCGCCATCTTCAGCGGCATCAGCCTGGGCAGCATCCTGCTGCTGGTGGCGCTGGGCCTGGCCATTACCTACGGGCTGATGGGCGTCATCAACATGGCGCATGGCGAACTCATGATGATCGGCGCCTACGCCACTTACGTGGTGCAGGTGCTGTTCCACAAATACCTGCCCGGTGCTTTCGATTGGTACCTGCTGGCCTCGGTGCCGGTGGCTTTCCTTGCGTCGGCGCTGATGGGCGCGGCGCTGGAGCGCAGCGTGATCCGCTTCCTCTATGGGCGCCCGCTCGAAACCTTGCTCGCCACCTGGGGTATCAGCCTGATGTTGATGCAGCTGGTGCGCACGCTGTTTGGCGCGCAGAACGTCGGCGTGGAAAACCCGTCGTGGATGAGCGGTGGCGTGCAGGTGCTGGGCAATCTGTCCTTACCCTTTAACCGCATCGTCATCATCGGCTTTGCCGTCTTTGTGCTGGCGGCTGTGGCCTGGCTGATTGCGCGCACACGTCTCGGTCTGTTCGTACGCGGCGTCACGCAAAACCGCCCGATTGCATCCTGCATGGGTGTCAACACGGCACGCATCGACACCTACGCTTTTGCGCTCGGCTCGGGCATTGCGGGTCTGGCCGGCTGCGCGTTGAGCCAGGTCGGCAACGTTGGCCCCGATCTGGGCCAGGGCTACATCGTTGACTCTTTCATGGTGGTGGTGCTGGGCGGCGTCGGGCAACTGGCTGGCACCGTCTACGCCGCGCTCGGTCTGGGTGTGCTCAACAAGTTCCTCGAAGGCTGGGCCGGCGCCGTGCTGGCCAAGATCGCCGTGCTGGTGTTCATCATCATCTTCATCCAGAAGCGCCCGCAAGGCATCTTCGCGATGAAAGGCCGGGAAGTATGAACACCCCCCGGCTTGCCCACTGCGTGTGGCCGCTTTCTGGAATGGGCCCGCGCCTCTCGCTGGCGAAGCATTTGTCATGAATACAAGCACCGTTACTTCCACCGTTCATTTGCCGGCGAGGTCGCCGTTGCTCACGCGCGCCGGCTGGAGCGCTTTCATCGTCGCGCTGCTGGTGCTGTGCGTCGTGGCGCCGAGCCTGAATCTGCTGCTGCCCAAGGACAGTCTGTTCCATCTGAGCGACTACGCGGTGGCGTTGATTGGCAAGATCATGTGCTACGCCATTTGCGCGCTGGCGATGGATTTGATCTGGGGCTACACCGGCATTCTGAGCCTGGGCCACGGCGTGTTCTTTGCGCTGGGCGGCTACGCCATGGGCATGTACCTGATGCGCCAGATTGGCCTGGACGGCAACTACAAGAGCGCGCTGCCGGACTTCATGGTGTTTCTGGACTGGAAGACGCTGCCCTGGCACTGGCGCTTGAGCGACAGCTTTGGTGCCACGCTGTTTTTGATCGTGGCGGTGCCGGCGCTGGTGGCCTTTGTCTTTGGCTTCTTCGCTTTCCGCTCGCGCATCAAGGGTGTCTATTTCTCCATCATCACGCAGGCCATGACCTTCGCCGCGATGCTGCTGTTCTTCCGCAACGAGACCGGCTTTGGCGGCAACAACGGCTTTACCGATTTCAAGCGCATCCTGAACATCCCGATTGCCACGCCCTCCATGCGCATGAGCCTGTTCGTGCTGACCAGCGTGACCTTGCTGGGCTTCTTTCTGCTGGCGCGCTGGCTGATCCGCAGCAAGTTCGGCCGCGTGTTGCAGGCCGTGCGCGACGCCGAAACGCGCGTCATGTTCAGCGGCTACTCGCCCGTGGGCTACAAGCTCACCATCTGGACGCTGTCGGCCATGATGTGCGGCGTGGCCGGTGCCCTCTATGTGCCGCAGGTTGGCATCATCAACCCAAGCGAGATGAGCCCGGCCAACTCGATCGAGATCGCGATCTGGGCCGCCGTCGGTGGCCGCGCCACGCTGATCGGCCCGATCATCGGCGCCTTCGTCGTCAACGGTGCCAAGAGCTGGCTCACCGTCGCCTACCCCGAGTTCTGGCTCTACTTTCTGGGCTTGCTGTTCATTGGTGTGACGCTGTTTTTGCCGGATGGCATTGTCGGTCTCGTGAAGAAACTGAAAAGGACTCGCGATGACGCCTGATCTGATGGAAGAGGGCGCGCAGCGTATTGCGGCGCTGGCAAAAAAGAAAGAGCACGGCCAGACCGAATCCGGAGGTCGCGCAGCGGGCTTCTCGCGCATCGCCACGCCGGGCGAAGTTGACATCACGCACGGCCGCATCCTGTACCTGGAAGACGTGAGCGTGAGTTTCGACGGCTTCAAGGCGATCAATAATTTGTCGCTCGACATTGCGCCGGGTGAGTTGCGCTGCATCATCGGCCCCAACGGCGCCGGCAAGACGACGATGATGGACATCATCACCGGCAAGACGCGGCCCGATCAGGGGCGGGTTTTCTTCGGCAGCACGATCGACCTGCTGCGCTACACCGAAGCCGAGATCGCGCAGATGGGCATCGGGCGCAAGTTCCAGAAGCCCACGGTGTTCGAGCAGCTCACTGTGTTCCAGAACCTGGAGCTGGCGCTCAAAACCAACAAGGCCGTGCGCGCCTCGATCTTCTTCGCGCTCGACTCGGCGCAGAGTGACCGCCTGCTCGACGTGCTGCAAACCATTCACCTGCGCGAGCACGTGGGGCGCCTGGCCGGCAACCTGAGCCATGGGCAGAAGCAGTGGCTGGAGATCGGCATGCTCTTGATGCAGGACCCCAAGCTGCTGCTGCTCGATGAGCCGGTAGCCGGCATGACCGACGAAGAGACCGAGCGCACCGCCGAGCTCTTCCTCTCGCTCAAGGGCAAGCACTCGCTGATGGTGGTGGAGCACGACATGAGTTTCATCAACACCATCTCCGACATCGTCACCGTGCTGTGCGACGGCTCCGTTCTCGCGCAGGGCACGCTGGCGCAAGTGCAAAGCGATGAGCGGGTGATTGAGGTGTACCTGGGAAGATGAGCATGCTGAGCGTCAAGAACATCAACCAGTATTACGGCGGCTCGCACATCCTGCGCGACGTGAGTTTGAGCGCCACACCGGGCAAGGTCAGCGTGATCCTCGGG
>CAITXW010000180.1 GCA_903896425.1 uncultured beta proteobacterium
GCCTGACCATGTTTGAAACATCCCCAATAAATCAACTACTTACACCACCCCCAGCCAATTCAGATTCTGATTTCGAGTCTCAACAGCTCGTTCTCCTCTGAAAAACGTTGGGACACTACTGATTGGGCATGAGCTTTGAATCGACCAGTGCCATGATCCGGGACACATCGCCACTTCGAAGCGTCGGATCCGCCTTGATGCTGTCGAGAACCTCAATCGAGAGGCGCTTGATCAGGGCATCGGCGGCCTCATCCTGCGCGTAGACGGGCGAGGCCAGCAATGCGGTCAGCGACACGACGAGCGCGGTAAAAAAGCGAATGAGTAGTTGGCGAGGCATAGCTTAACTTCCTTGGGCAAGGTTCAAATCTTTCCCGAATTTCAAACAAAAGAGCAAGATGCAGGCAGGGTCTTGGTGGAAGACGGACAATCGGTCCGACCGACGCATATCAGTCTACGCTTATATAATGTGCTGCGTCAAGAAATCAAGAATAAATTTCCTTGCTGAGAATCATGAACTTCTGGGATCAACAATATTCAGCGCCGGACTTCAAGTACGGCACGCAGGCCAACTGGTTTCTGCGCAATCAGGCGGCTCACCTTCACCCGGGCAGCCAAGTCTTGTTGCCGGGAGACGGAGAAGGGCGCAACAGCGTGTGGCTGGCGCGGCGGGGGCACCACGTTACGGCGCTAGACAATTCCAGAGTCGGTCTGGACAAGGCATCGCGGTTGGCCGCGGAAAACGGTGTGGCCCTGGCGCTCATTCACGCTGATCTTGAACAATGGGTGCCAGCGCCAGACAGCTTTGACGCCGTCGTTCTGACCTATGTTCATCTGCCCGCAAGCTGGCGGCGCGCGGCGCATCAGCGCCTCGTCTCCGCCTTGCGCCCGGGTGGCTGGCTGATTCTGGAAGCGTTCCATCCGCAGCAGTTGCGCCATAGCAGCGGCGGGCCCAAAGACGAGGCTATGCTCTACAGCGCCGAGATGATCCGGGCAGACCTTGCAGCGGACACGGGCGTGATCCTCGATGAGGTGCTGGCCTGGGAAGGCGAGGCGCATCTGGACGAGGGCAGCGGACATCAAGGTGCCGCCCACCTGACGCGCTATGTTGCGCATCGCGTCAAATGACGGACAACCTGGAAATGGTGTACAGACCCTATGTGTGAGCTTCTGGGCGTATCGAGCCAGCGCGCAACGCGTTTGACCATTTCATTGGAAGCGCTGGCCGCCCATAGCGCGCCCGGCACCAGCAACCGGGATGGATGGGGTGCTGCGTTTTATCAGGAACGCGATGTGGCCCTGTTTCGGGAGCCGGACGCCGCCAATGGCAGCGCCCTGGCGCATCTGCTCCAGACGCAGGGGCCCAGTACCACGCTGGCGATCTCGCATATCCGGCACGCCACGCAGGGCGAGGTCAAACTGGCTAACACGCAGCCCTTTGTGCGCGAGTTGGCAGGCCGCACGCATTTGTTCGCGCACAACGGGCACCTGCCCGGGATCGCCGCTTCTGCAGACTTCGCGCTGGCGCAATTTCAACCGGTGGGCGAGACCGACTCGGAACACGCCTTTTGCGCCCTGCTGGCGCGCATGCAGGGCCTATGGCACAGCGCATCCGCAGCACCGTCGATCGAAGCGCGAATGGCTGTCGTCAGCGCCTTCGCCAAGGATCTGCGTGAACTCGGCCCGGCCAATTTTCTGTACACCGATGGCGAAGTTTTATTTGCCCATGGCCATCGACGTATTCAGGCCAGCAGCGGGAAAATTGAGGCGCCCGGTTTGTTCATGTTGTCGCGTCAATGCTGTCACGAGCGCGAGGGCTTTGAAGCGGTGGGTTTATCGGTGGCGCAGGGTTACCAGGAAGTTGTCCTGATTGCCAGCGTGCCGCTTTCGACCGAGCCCTGGCGACCCTTGCAGGAAGGCGAAGTCGTGGCCGTATCCCTGGGCCGGGTTGTGAACAGCCATCTGCCCAAGCAATGAGAAACCTAAGCAAGGCACCCTATGAATTTTCCGGATATTTTTCAGAACTACTGGCCACTCCTGGCCTTGGGTCTCTGGTTCGCGTACAAGTCGTGGAATTCAAAAAGAGTCGTTGCCATGCTGCCCGAACTCAAGAAGAACGGCGCAACGTTTGTTGATGTCAGATCGGCTGCGGAGTTTGCCAGCGCCAACGCGCCCGGAACTATCAACATCCCTCTGCAGGAATTGGGACGCAGGCTCGGTGAGATCCCAAAGTCTTCCCCCGTTGTTCTTTGCTGCGCCAGCGGGACAAGAAGTGGAATGGCAAAACTCATGCTGCGAAAGAACGGCTACCTCAATGTTCACAACATCGGCACCTGGAGCAAGTTGCTTGGGTAAGCACTGTCATACATCATCCATGCGGGCCGGCGGGTGAGTCCAATCGCCACCAGCATCGGGCCTTTTGCCATGGCAAGCCAATGGGTGGTGCTGCTGGTTTGCGCCGCTATTGCGGCACTGGTTGGCCACTTGATCGGGCGGCGCCAGCAGATCGGTATCACCAGCACCCTGACCGATATGCTCCTGGCGGCCGCGCTGGTTGGGCGTATCGTCTTTGTTGCCGCATGGTTTGAGCACTACCGCGATGCGCCCTGGTCCCTTCTCGACATCCGCGACGGTGGTTTTGCGCCCTGGGCTGGCGTGTCGACCGCTTTTGCTGTGGCGCTCTGGCAGGCTTGGCGGCGCGCCGCGCTGCGCGGGCCTCTGCTGTTTGGTTTGCTCGCCGGCAGCCTGGCCTGGGGCGTGTCGCCGGCACTGCTGCGCCTGAACAGCGGGCCGGCACTGTCGGATCTTGAGGGCGTGGCATTCGTGAACCTGCAAGGCACGCCGCAAAGCCTGGCCGCTTTGGCGCAGGGCAGGCCGCTGGTTGTCAACCTGTGGGCCACCTGGTGTCCGCCCTGTCGTCGTGAAATGCCGGTGCTGGCACAGGCCCAGCAGCAAACCCCGGCTGTGGCCTTCGTCTTCGTGGACCAGGGCGAAGTCGCATTCACCGTGCAAAAGTTCCTCAATGCCAGTCCTTCGGTTTTTGCCAATGTGCTGCTGGACCCCGGCAAGAAACTGGGTGAGCAACTGGGCTCAACGGCCCTGCCCACAACTTTGTTTTATGACGCAAACGGCCGACTGGTCGATACGCATCTTGGCGCGCTGTCACCCGCAACGCTCGCCGAGAAGTTGAAGAAACTGGAGTTGCCTGGCTAAGCCCGGGTGCGCTGGTGTCCGGTCACTGCGGCCCGGCCTGATGGCTTTCAGAATCGTTTGGCGGTCATTCGTCTGACGGCTTCAGATTCTTGAGCTTGCGGTAGAGCGAGCGTTCGCTGATGCCAAGCTTGCGCGCCAGTTCGCTGCGACTGCCCTGATGCCCCGCCGCCACCTGCCGCAACGCGGCGTGCGCCGCGTCCCTGAGCGCACCGGGCTGCGGCTCGACCCGGGCCGCGGCACCCGACGTTCCCCGTGCCGCAACGCTGCGTTGCGTCAAGCGCAGCCCTGAACCTAGCGCCTGCTGCACATGCGTGACCGCAATCGTGTCGCCGTCACACAAGAGGGCCGTGCGCTCCAGCAGGTTGCGCAGTTCGCGCACATTGCCCGGGAAGTCTTGCGCCTGCAGCAACGCCATCGCTGCTGCGCTGATGTGCAGATTGCGCTGCGGCGCCACCCGTTCCAGCAAAGCGGCGGCCAGCAGCGCGATGTCATCCGGTCGCTCACGCAAGGCCGGCAGATGGATCGGGAAGGTACTTAGCCGGTAGTACAGGTCTTCCCGAAAACTGCCTTGCGCCACCATCTGTGCCAGATCGCGGTGCGTGGCCGAGACGACGCGGATATCGGCATGGCGCAACTCGGTGCTGCCGACACGACGGTAGGTGCCGGTCTCAAGCAGGCGCAGCAGCTTGACCTGCATCGTCAGGGGAATATCGCCAACCTCGTCGAGCAACAGCGTGCCGCCACTGGCGCTCTCGATCAATCCGGCGGTGGCGGCGTTGGCACCGGTGAAGGCACCGCGCTCATGGCCGAACAACTCGGACTCAAACAGGTTTTCTGGCAGGCTTGAGCAGTCCACCGCCACCAGCGGCCTGTGGGCGCGCGTGCTGGCCTCATGCACGGCACGCGCCACCAACTCTTTGCCGGTCCCGGATTCGCCCAACAACAGCACCGTGGCTTGCGAAGGCGCAACCCGCGCCACCAGCCCCAGCATGCGCTGGAATTCCGGCGCGCGCCCGATCAGGCCCTGGGTGGCAGACTGGCTCTGCGCCACGCGCAGCGCTTCCATCTTCTCGACAAAAAACACCTGCTTGCCCTGCGCGTCGTGCAGCGGCACCAATTCGATGTTGACGTACTCCTCGCCCTTGGGCGTGTGGTGCAGGTGCAGAAGGCGCTCGCGCTGCCCGGACTGGCGCGACAGCACCAGCGGGCAGGATTCGCCGGCCTGATCGCAGGGAACACTGAAGTGATGTGAGACTTCATAGCAGGTGCGACCGATCACGCTGCGCTCCGGACTGAACTGGCGCCGGTAGGCCGCATTGGCGGCCAGGATGCGGTACTGCGCATCGAACAGGATGTGCGGGTCGCTCAACCCTTCCAGGTAGGACATCAGTTCCGGCAGTGGCTTCACGTTGAATCTTTCATGCTGGACACAGTGTATGTCGAAAACGGCAGCCTATGCCATTAATGGCAGAACCAACCTGCCAACCTATCCTATCATTCTATTTAAGTCGTTGATTTAAAACGAACAAAACCAAACCAGCGGCTGGCATGTTTCTTGATGGAATAACAGCAGAAATGAACTCGTTGTCATGAAACCCCTGCACAAAACATTGGTGAGAAAGCTGGCGCTGGTGCTGCTGCTCAAGCTCGCCGTGCTCTTCCTGTTGTGGTGGGGCTTTGTACGACTTGCGCATGTACCAACCGATGGGGACAGCGTGGCCGCGCAGTTCCTGCACAGCCCCCGCCTGCCGGCCCAAGGAGTAACTCGATGATTTCTGAGCAACTGGTTGACCTCTCCAGGCTGCAGTTTGCCGCCACGGCGATGTACCACTTCCTGTTTGTGCCGCTGACGCTGGGCATGGTCTGGATTTTGGTCATCATGGAAAGCGTCTACCTGATGACGGGCAATGTCGTCTGGAAAGACATGACACGTTTTTGGGGCAAGCTGTTCGGCATCAACTTTGCGCTGGGCGTGACCACCGGCATCACACTGGAATTCCAGTTCGGCACCAACTGGGCTTACTACTCGCACTATGTGGGCGACATCTTTGGCGCGCCCCTGGCGATCGAGGGTCTGATGGCCTTCTTCCTCGAATCGACCATGATCGGCCTGTTCTTTTTCGGTTGGGACCGGCTCTCCAAAACGCAGCACCTGATGGTGACGATCCTGATGGCGGTGGGCACCAACCTGAGCGCCCTGTGGATTCTGATTGCCAACGGCTGGATGCAAAGCCCGGTCGGCGCCGAGTTCAGCTACCAGACCATGCGCATGGAGATGACTGATTTCTGGGTCATCCTCTTCAACCCGGACGCGCAGGCCAAGTTTGTGCACACGGTCTCGGCCGGTTACCTGACCGGCGCCATGTTTGTGCTCTCAATCTCGAGCTGGTACCTGCTGAACAAGCGTGATGTCGAATTTGCCAAGCGCAGTTTCCGCGTTGCCGCCGCTTTCGGGCTGGCCTCGGCACTGAGCGTGATCGTGCTCGGCGACGAATCCGGCTACACCATCGGCGAGGCGCAGCAGACCAAACTCGCCGCCATGGAAGCCATGTGGGAAACCAAACCGGCCCCTGCCGGCCTGACCATGATGGCCAGCATCAACGAAGCGGCGCAGAAGAACGACTGGGAACTTGATATCCCCTGGGTCATGGGGCTGATTGGCACACGATCCATTACCAAGCAGATCCCGGGTATTCATGAAATCAAGGCCAAGAACCGCGAGCGCATTGTGCGCGGCATCGTGGCCGTCAATGCCCTGGAAGCGCTGCGGCGTGACCGCAACGATGCCAGTGCCAAAAAGACTTTCGAGACGAACAAGATCGATCTGGGATTTGGCTTGTTGCTGAAAAAATACGTCAGCGACGTGAACCAGGCGACCCCGGCCATGATCGACCAAGCCATGCACGACACCGTGCCGCGTGTTGCGCCCATGTTCTGGTCGTTCCGGCTCATGGTCGGCATGGGCTTTGCCATGCTGGCGCTGTTTGGCCTGGCCTTCTGGAGCACGCTCAAATCCGACTGCATGGGCAAACCCTGGTTGCTCAAATGGGCCCTGTGGATGCTGCCCGTGCCCTGGCTTGCCTGTGAACTCGGCTGGTTCGTTGCCGAGTACGGTCGCCAGCCCTGGACCATCTACGGCGTGCTGCCGACC
>CAITXW010000181.1 GCA_903896425.1 uncultured beta proteobacterium
GAAGAAACGCAGTACCACAACGGCCTGCACATGCGCGCCAATTTTCTGGACTACCGCATTCCCAACATCGTCGAGTCGCCACCGATCGAGACCTACATCGTTGAGGCGCCAGACCCGAACGGACCCTTCGGCGCCAAGGAAGCGGGGGAGGGGTCGCTGTCGGGTTTTCTGCCGGCCATGACCAACGCCATCGCGCATGCAACCGGCTTGCGTCTGCACGAACTGCCAGCCTCGCCGGACCGCATGCTCGACGCCCTGGTGGCACGCAAGCGCGCACTCAAACTTGCGGCGGCAAAGGCCGCTGCCTTGCAGAAAGCGCAGGTCTGATGTGGATGCGATGACACCTTTTCTGTTGCGCTCGCCGACCTCGGCGCTGCAAGCCGTTGAATTGCTGGCCGCGCACCCGCAGGCGCGCGTGATCGCCGGCGGCACCGATCTGATGCCCAATCTGCGCCGCGGCATCGGCAGCCCCGACATGCTGGTAGACCTGGGCGGCATCGAAGAACTGCAACACCTGAGCCGCGATGGCATCGCCTGGCAGATTGGCGCTGGCGTGACGCTGCAGCATCTGGCGGACCATCCAGATATCAAGGCCGAGTTGCCCGTGCTGGCGCAGGCGGCCGTATCCATTGCCGCACCCGGCCACCGCAGCGTGGCCACGCTCGGCGGTAACCTGTGCCTGGACACGCGCTGCGTTTTTTACAACCAGAGCGAGTGGTGGCGCGAGTCGAACAACTACTGCCTCAAGCACCGCGGCGACACCTGCCACGTGGCACCACAGGGCGCGCGCTGCCACGCTGCCTGGAGCGGCGATCTGGCGCCGGCGCTGATCGCGCTCGACGCCACGTTGGAGCTTTTGAGCAGCGCCGGTTTGCGCACGCTGCCCCTGGCCGACTTCTATCAGGACGACGGCGCCAAAGCGATCAAGCTGCACCCCGGCGAACTCGTCATGGGCGTACGCATCCCGCCGCAAGCGCAAGGCATGCATTGCGCCTACCGCAAGGCGCGTGTGCGCGGCGCAGTTGACTTCCCGCTGGCCGGTGTTGCGATGCGCGCTGTGCTGACGGATGGCGTGCTGACTGACCTGCGCGTAGCCCTGACCGGCACCAACTCGCAGCCGATTCTGTTGACAGGAACCGATGCGCTGTGCGGCAAGCCAGTGATCGATGAAACACTGACCGCGCTCGGCAAATTGGTACAGAAACAGGTGAGCCCGATGCGCAGCACCGTCACTGCATCCAACTACCGGCGCCAGGTGGCGACGGTGTTGGCGCAGCGGTTGCTGAGTGAGTTGGCTGGCGCTTAAATGCCGCAGCGTGAGCTCGACTGTGGCCGTGGTGCCGGTGGCTCTGAACATCAATGTCAAAAATTGAAGGTCAGGGGTGGAGGAATTCCTAGAGCCGCAGGGCAGCGTTGACGGGATTGGGAAACGGCGGCTTTCAGTCGTCTAAGGTCGTCGATCGCCCGCATAAAGGTGAATCATGTTGCGACCCGCTTCCTTGGCGCGGTACATTGCAACATCGGCCTGCCGGATAACCTCGTCCTCGGTGTGGGCCATGCCGAGGAACAAGGTGACACCGATGCTGGCCGTGCAGCGGTGTTCAATGCCCTGCGCCGCATGGCTCGCATCAGCACGCAAGCTCAGCGCATAGGGTTCCGCCAGCACGCTGCGGATCTTCTCGGCCAGCAGCATCGCCTGACTTTGCGCCAGCGCCTGATCGGCAGACAGGTCGTCGAGCACCACGACAAACTCGTCGCCGCCAAATCTTGCCACCGTATCGACCTGCCGGATCAGACCCTTGAGTCGTCGGGCGACTTCGATCAACAGCAGGTCACCGGCGGCGTGTCCGTAGACGTCGTTGAGCGGCTTGAAGTTGTCCAGGTCTAGGAAGATCAATGCACCAAAGTGACCGCCGCGCTTGCCCGAGAGCATGACCTGCGTGAGACGATCACTCAGCAACAGTCGATTGGCCAGACCGGTCAGCCGATCGTGGTAGGCCAGGTTGCGCACCAGTTCTTCGGCGCGTTTGCGCTCGCTGATGTCGCGTGTCACACCAAGAATTTCGGTGAATACACCGAGATCATCAAGGATAGGGTAGGTCATGACCTCGGTCCACAGGGTCGAGCCGTCCTTGCACCGGTACTCGAGCTCGCCACGGAAGCGTTGCAGCGACCGACCGACCTGCAGGTCCGCTTGCAGTTGTGTGAGATAACCGAGCGCTATCGCCCGGGAAGCCGGTGTGAAGGTCTCCTCAACGGTTTGCTGCATAGCCTCGTCCGGGGTGAAGCCGCGCACCGTCTCTACCGAGGGGCTGACGTAGCTTGTTTTTCCATCGGGCGACAGGGTCCAGATGACATCCCTGGCGTTCTCGGCAATCAACCGATGTCGTTCCTCGCTGATTCGCAGCGTGTGCTCGGAGCGCTTGCGTTGCTCTACTTCCTGGGCCAGGTTTTCCTGGCTTTTCAGTTCCGCGAGCAAGACGTAAATAACAGTGCATGTAATCAGGACGAAGATACTCAGCAAATAGAACTGGCTGCTCTGAGCGTTCGCGTCAAATATGGAGCCCGACCCGGATCGAATCATGTAGAGGTTTTTGACCAAGCTGGAAACAATTGATGCTGACAGCGTCAATGCAAGAATCCGAAAAGTTGTCTTGCGCCAGCGACCACCAACAAAGCGTAGACAGACGTAGACGCAATAGGCGTCGAATAGCAAGCCGGGCGCGGCCACGATCAGGGTCCGCACCAAGTCATCGGGCCAAACGAGCAGGAAGCAGGCTGCGCCAACCAGCGCAGTGGCTGCGATGGCGACGCCCCAGCGCCAAGGAGGCCGCCGTCCGGTTGCCGTGACCGTGCCGGCCGCGATGCACATCCAGCCCAAAATAATGCCTGTCTGCCCCAGCAAGACTGAAACAGCCAATGGCACGATCCCTCGCAGGCTCAGGAACAGAACGCCAAATGCCGCCAACGCAGACCCCAGGGCCCAGTACTTTATTGGCAGATAGGCACGATTAATGAGCCATGCATAAGCCAGCAGTCCGGCCCGACACAGGAAAATGATGACGCTGACCAGCAGTAATGTTCGTATATCAATCACAACAGCACTTATTTCCTATCAACCGAGCGCCAGAGAAAACCCGCATTTTTCTTGTTAGAAAACTTGAAACTTGCGTTGTTGAGTTTACCGATTAATGTGGGGATTGGTGAATCTCGCGTTACATCGCCAGCGTCATCGCGATGTAAGCAAGAGACAAGGTCGATGGCCGGTTTCGAGCGGTCAATTCAACTAGCATTGTGGTTGCTTGGTGTCTGCCCCACAAGTCGAATCTCCGGTGCTAAGTAGGTCTGTGCGCCACCGCACCGATGATCTTCATTGAAATTCATAAACTGCCTGCAACAGCCCGTCGCCGATTTGACGGTATTGCAACGCAAAGCTGGGAAAAAATCGCAGCGGTAAGAAACGTTCACTACCGGCAGCTTTTTGAATGCCTCCAGGCGATCGCCTGCAACTTGTTCGCAATTCGGCTAAGCTGCGCTAGCATTTGTCCATCGCCATCCTGAGAAGGGATATTGAAGTGGCTTTCACGCGCTTGCGACCCACCATACGGACAGCCTTGCTCGGGCTCGTTGGCATTCCCTTGATCGCCATGGCCGTGGGGCTGGCGTACGACACGAGTGAACGCAGTCAAGCCGATGTTGCCGAAGCCTACCGGGTCGCCACAGCGATCAACGATATCGCGGCCAGCCAGACCGAACAATTTCTGAGCCGCGCCGAGTACGTCCTGACCGAACTCTCGCGTCGGCCCCAGGTCCGGGCCTTGGACCGGGCCAATTGCGACCCATTGCTGGCAGACTGGAAACAACTGCAACCTGCGTACGCAAATATTCTGACACTCGATGCAACCGGACTTCTGGTGTGCAGCGCAACCGGCATTCAGCCAGGACAGGCGGCCGGACCCGATCCCCGGTATTACTTTTCAGAAACTGTTCGCACAAGAAAATTTACAGCCGGCAAACCAGCCAAGGGCTTTATCACCGGCCGCTGGGTCTCCACGCTTGCCTACCCGATCCAGAATAGCGACGGACAAGTGATCGGGGTGGTCGCGGCTGCCGTCGATCTCGCTCAATTCCAGTCGTTTGGTCCTACCGGCAAACTTAAGGCGGATGGGGTGTTTGGCATCATCAACGGTGAGGGCACGATCATTGCGCGTTCCGAAGAGGCTGAACAGCGCGTCGGACGGGTGTCCGATGCGGTATCGGCCAAGATCATGCTGGCGCAGCGGCGCGGGGTGATGCGTTCGCGTGACTACAAGGGAATCGACCGGCTTTACGCTTTCACGTCAATCCCGCGCTCGGACTGGATAGCTTTTACCTCGCTCGACACAGCCGCAGTACTGGCGCCCGCACAACGCCTGGCGCTGGAGCGGCTGGCACTGGTGATCGCAGCCATGTTGGCGATAACGGCGCTCACGCTTTGGGCATCGCGGCGCATCGCGAAGCCTGTTGAGGCCTTGTCCAAAACCATCGTGGCATTGACAGATGGCAAGCTTGATGCGCGCCCGATAGCCGATGGGCCGCTGGAGATTTACCAGATTGCGGTTGAATTCAGTGCGATGCTGGACACGCTTGCGATTACCACCGAGTCGCTGCGTGCAAACCGGGCAACACTGGATGCCGCTTTGGATAGCATGGGCGACGCCGTTTTCATTTCAGACACCGAGGGGCTGTTCATTCACTTCAATGCAGCCTTTGCCACATTTCACAAGTTTCGAAACAAGGAAGAATGTGCCAAAACGCTTGTTGAGTACCCTATGTTTTTGCAGGTGTATTCCGCCAGCGGTGAACTCCTGCCGTTAGAACAATGGGCGGTACCGAGGGCTTTGCGAGGCGAGACAGCAGCAAATGTCGAATTCACCTTGAAGCGAATCGACACGGGCGAAACATGGACTGGGAGTTACAACTATGCCCCCATTCACGGCAAGGATGGCGCGATCGTCGGATCGGTGGTCACGGCGCGTGACGTCACCGACTTCAAGCAAGCCCAGGAATCACAGCGCATCGCCGCAACCGCATTCGAGTCGCGGCAAGGCATGTTCATCACCAATGCACAGACTGTGATTCTGCAGGTCAACAAGGCGTTCACCGAGGTTACCGGTTACACGGCCGAACAGGCGGTCGGCAAGACACCCCGCTTGCTGGGCTCGGGTCGGCATGATTCCGCCTTTTATGCCGCCATGTGGGAGAACATCAACAGCACAGGTCAATGGCATGGCGAAATCTTCAACCGGCGCAAGGATGGGACGGTCTATCCTGAAAGCCTCAACATCAGCGCTGTCAGAAATGAAAACGGCGTGGCGACCCACTACGTGGGATCCTTCCACGACCTCAGCGCCACCAAAGCCGCGCAGGATCAGATCGAGACGCTGGCGTTCTCCGACCTGTTGACCGGGCTGCCAAACCGCCGGATGCTGATGGTCCAATTGCAGCAACTCATGCTTGCCAGTGAACAGGATAAGCGCCAGGGTGCGCTGCTGCTGGTCGATCTGGACAATTTCAAGGATCTCAACGATGCCCTTGGTCATGACCAGGGCGACCTGCTGCTGCAGCAGCTTGGCGAGCGTTTGAGTGCTTGCACCAAAGAGGGGGAAACCGTGGCCCGCGTGGGCGGCGACGAATTCGTCGTGCTTCTGACGCAGTTGGCCTCAAGCCCGCTGGAAGCAGCCATGCACGCCGAAACGGTGGCCAACAGGATACTGGCCGCCCTGCGCCAACCCTATCGGCTCGGTGGTTCCGAGATTAGCTGCAGCGCCAGCATCGGCGTTGCCTTGTTCGGCGCACGGCACGAGGATGCGGTGGAACCCTTGAAGCGCGCCGAACTGGCGATGTATGAGGCCAAGGGGCATGGGCGCAACACGCTGCGCTTCTTCGACCCCCAAATGCAGGATGCAGTCAATGCGCGCGTTGCGATGGAGGCCGCCCTTCGGCAGGCCATCGAGGCCCATCAGTTCGTGCTGCTCTACCAGGCGCAGGTGAGCGATCAGGACCGGATCACAGGCGTCGAGGCGCTGTTGCGCTGGCCCGACCCAAAGCGCGGCATGGTGTCACCAGCCGAGTTCATCCCGCTGGCCGAGGCAACGGGTCTGATCCTGCCAATCGGCATCTGGGTATTGGAGGCAGCCTGCAAGCAACTGGCGCAATGGGCGCGCCAGCCCGGGCTGGCGCACCTGTCGGTCGCGGTCAACGTCAGCGCGAAGCAATTTCACCAGAGCGACTTTGTCGATCAGGTGCTGATCACCCTGGCGCGCACGGGTGCCAATCCAGCCCGGCTGAAGATCGAGTTGACCGAGACTGTGCTTGTGGCCAATGTTGAGGACGTGATAGCCAAGATGAACACACTCAAAGGACGAGGGGTCGGTTTTTCAATCGATGACTTTGGCACCGGCTATTCATCACTTGCCTACCTCAAGCGCCTGCCACTGGATCAACTCAAGATCGACCAAGGTTTCATCAGAGACATTTTGATCGACTCCGACGACGCGGCCATTGCCAAGATGGTGGTGGCGTTGGCAGACAGCTTGGGCTTGGAAGTGATTGCCGAAGGTGTGGAAACACAAGCGCAACGGGATTTTCTGGCGGATCTGGGCTGCCACAACTACCAGGGCTATTTGTTCTGCAAGCCAATGCTGGCTAACGAATTCGAGGTGCTTGTGGCGCGAGGGCAGGCCTGAGTTCTGGCATATGCGGAACCGCAAAAGGGTCCCCAGTTATCTTTCACCTGTACCATGGTTTTTGTGTCAATACTCGATCAGCGATTCCATCGGAACCGAGAACCTTCGCGCCAATGCCTTCGTCTGGCGCAAGTTCAGCGTGCGTTTGCCGGTCAGACCATCGAACACCACACGGTAGTCCAATATCCCCCTTTTGGGGGATGTCCGATTGAAGGCCTGGCTGCCAGAATTGCGGCACAAGAATGGGTCGCTGTGACGGCGCGATGGCTGCAATGTTTCAGCCAGCCTTGCCCTTGGGAAAGGCGCTGGCGCAGCATGTAGGAAACGGTAGACAAAAAGGAGTGCAACATGGAACGAATCTGGTTGAATCACTATCCGCAAGGCATCCCGGCCGAGGTTGATTTGGATGAGTTTGCTTCGCTCAAGGACGTGCTGCTGCGCAGTTGTGAACGCTTCGGGGCGCTACCCGCTTACAGCAACATGGGCGCGTCGATCAGCTATACCCAGCTCGACCGCTTGAGCCGTGACTTCGCTGCCTACCTGCAAAAGTCCTTGGGCCTGCAAAAGGGCGATCGGGTCGCCATCATGATGCCCAACCTGTTGCAGTACCCGGTCGCGCTGTTCGGTATCCTGCGCGCCGGCATGGTGGTGGTGAACGTCAATCCGCAGTACACCGTGCCCGAGCTGGAACACCAGCTAAAAGATTCGGGTGCCGTGGCCATCGTCGTGCTGGAGAACTTTGCCCATACCCTGCAGGAGGTGCTGGAGCGCAACCTGACGCTGAGCCCGGCTGTCATCACGACCGAGGTCGGCGACATGTTTCCGATGGTCAAGGAAATTATCACCAACGTGGCGGTGAAATACCTCAAGCACATGGTGCCCAAATGGAAGATTGCAGGAGC
>CAITXW010000182.1 GCA_903896425.1 uncultured beta proteobacterium
ACCGTCGTCAGCGCTTCGGTCTGGTCCACGATCAGGTAGCCCCCCGATTTGAGTTCAACCCGGCGCCGCAGGGCCTTGGCGATCTCCTCGTCGATCGCATACAGGTCAAAGATCGGACGCTCACCCGTGTAGTGCAGCAATTTTTCCGCAGCAGCCGGCATGAACTCGGAGCCGAAGGCCTTGAGCGCATCAAACTGCTCACGCGAATCAAGCCGGATGCTGTGCGTGTTCTCGCTCACCAGATCGCGCAACACACGCTGCAGCAGGTTCAAATCCTGGTGCAGCAAGGACGTCGGCGGCATCGAAACCGATGCCGTGCGGATACGGGCCCAGGCCTTGCGCAGGTAACCGATGTCCTCCGACAGTTCCGCGTCAGACGCATCTTCTCCGTTGGTACGCAGGATGAAGCCGCCGCCCTCGCCGCCCACCAGCACCTGCAGTCGCGTGCGCAATTCATCGCGCTGCTCCTGCGGAATTTTCTGTGACACGCCAACATGATCGTCCTGCGGCAGAAACACCAGCATGCGTCCGGCAATGCTGATCTGCGTCGACAGGCGCGCGCCCTTGGTTCCGATCGGGTCCTTGACCACCTGCACCATCAGGGCCTGGCCCTCGAATACCTGCTTCTCGATCGGCACTTGTGGCAGCGTGTTGCGCACCATGCTCGGCGGCTCGCCATCGGGCTGACGGTGCCAGACGTCGGCGACGTGCAGAAAAGCGGCACGTTCCAGCCCGATGTCGATAAAGGCCGACTGCATGCCCGGCAGCACGCGCGCCACTTTGCCCAGGTAAACATTTCCGACCAGACCGCGCTCCAGCGTGCGCTCGACATGCAACTCCTGCAAGGCGCCGGACTCGATGATGGCGACACGCGTCTCCTGCGGCGACCAGTTGATCAATATGTCTTCTTGCATGCGCTTGTCTTTTTATGGCTTGAAACCGAAGGACCGCAGCAATTGCGCGGTTTCAAACATCGGCAACCCCATGATGCCAGAATACGAGCCGCTCAAACGGGAAATGAAGGCCGCCGCACGGCCCTGCACGGCGTAGGCGCCGGCCTTGCCCATTGGTTCATCGGACGCAACATAGGCCTTGAGCTGTGCGGCGCTGATAGCACCGAAAGTCACACGTGAATCCGACAGCGCCTGCAAGCGCTTGCGTACGCTGCCCAGCGTGACAGCCGTCAACACCCGGTGCGTGTGCCCTGCCAGTTCGCCCAGCATGCGCCTTGCGTCCGCCGCATCGGCCGGCTTGCCGTAAATGGTGCGCCCGAGCGCCACCGTGGTGTCAGCACAGAGCACCGGCGCCGGTGGCAAGCCCCGGCGCTTGAGTCGCAGCAACGCCGCATCGAGCTTGAGCTGTGTGACACGCTGCACATAAGCCGCCGGTGCCTCGCCCGGCAGCACCGCTTCCAGCGCCTCGGCGTCTTCGGTGGCATCGGGCAACAGCAACACGTGGCGCACACCCAATTGATCAAGCAACTGGCCGCGGCGCGGGCTTTGCGAAGCGAGGTAGATGAAAGGTTGATTCAACATGGCGCTCAGCACTTCACTGCGAAGCGTAGCCCGTATGGAGCGCAGCGTAATACGGGATAAAGAAGGTGGTAGACGTGGGGGCCATATCACTCTCGATGGTAAGGATGATGGGCATTGATCGACCAGGCGCGGTAGAGCTGTTCGATCAGCAGCACGCGCACCATGGCGTGCGGCAGGGTCAGGTCGGAAAGGCGAATACGCTCGTGCGCTGCCTGTTTGAAGGCCGGGTCGAGTCCATCGGGGCCGCCAATGACCAGCGCCACATCGTCGCTTTCAAGTTGCCAGTGTGTAAGCTTTTGCGCCAGTGCTGCGGTTGTCAGCGAGGTGCCACGTTCATCGAGCGCCACGATACGGCAGCCCTTGGGCAACACGGCTTCGATGCGGGAACGCTCGGCAGCGTACAGCGTTTCTACCGACTTTGAGGCGCGTGGCTCGGTCTTGACGGCGCGCAGTTCGACTTTCAGTTCGTACGGAAAGCGCTTTGCGTAGTCATCCCAGGCGGTCTGTGCCCAATCCGGCACGCGCTGGCCGACTGCAACAATGACCAGCCGCACGGGA
>CAITXW010000183.1 GCA_903896425.1 uncultured beta proteobacterium
ACCGCTTTTGACCGACAGTTTGTAGCGCAACGCGCCGCGCAGTACCGCGACCAGCTTGAGCGCAACCAGGCCGGCACGCTCAGCGATGATGACTTTCGCCCGCTGCGGCTGCAAAACGGCTGGTACGTGCAGCGTTACGCGCCGATGTTGCGCGTGGCTGTGCCCTACGGTGAACTCTCCAGCCGCCAGTTGCGCGTATTGGCGCAGATTGCGCACGAATACGACCAGCCCAGCGCGGCTGTTTACCAGACGGCACAAAGCGGCCAGGCCAAGCTCGGCACAACCGATTTGCCAACCGGCTACGGCCACTTCACCACCCGGCAGAACGTCCAGTTCAACTGGATACCACTCTGCGCCAGCGCTGACGTGATGGACCTGCTGGCCTCGGTTGACATGCACGGCATCCAGACCAGCGGCAACTGCATTCGCAACATCACCAGCGATGAGCGCGCCGGCATCGCCGTCGATGAGATCGTTGATCCGCGCCCCTACTGCGAAATCATGCGCCAGTGGAGCACGCTGCACCCCGAGTTCGCCTTTCTGCCGCGCAAGTTCAAGATCGCCGTATCGGGCGCGCGCGAAGACCGCGCCGCCACTGCCTGGCACGACGTCGGCCTGCACCTGCTGCAAAACGACGCTGGGGAGATCGGCTTCAAGGTACTGGCGGGTGGCGGCATGGGGCGCACCCCCATCATCGCCAGCCCGCTGCGCGAGTTTCTGCCCTGGAACCAGATCCTGAACTACCTCGAAGCCGTGGTGCGCGTCTACAACCGCTGGGGCCGGCGCGACAACGCCTACAAGGCCCGCATCAAAATCCTGATCAAGGCCGAAGGCCAGCGCTTCATTGACGAAGTCGAAGCCGAGTACCAGCAGATCCTCACGCAAGACGGCGCACCGCACACCATCACGCAAGCCGAACTGGACCGGGTGGCAGCTTCCTTCGTGCCGCCGGCTTTGGCAACCGCACTGCCCGCTGCCGAACTGAAACTCGCAGAACTGCTGCACGCACAGGACGGTGACGCACTGGAATACAGCCGCTGGCTGCAACAAAACGTCGCGCTGCACAAGAACCCGGCCCTGCGCGCGGTGACGCTCTCGTTCAAACGCCTGGGTCAGGCACCGGGCGACGCCACGGCCAATCAACTCGACACGGCTGCGGAACTGGCGGAACGCTTTTCAGCCGGCGAGGTGCGTGTCACGCACGACCAGAATCTGCTGCTGCCCTGGGTCCACCAGGCTCAATTGCCCGAACTGTGGCGTGCCGCACGCACAGCCGGTTTCGCGCGTTCCAACATCCGCTTGCTGACCGACATGATTGCCTGCCCGGGCGGCGACTTTTGCGCGCTGGCCAATGCGCGCTCGATCCCGATCGCTGCGGCCATCAGCGAGCGTTACCAGGACATGGACGAACTGCACGACCTGGGCGAGATTGACCTGCACATCAGCGGTTGCATCAACTCCTGCGGCCACCACCACAGCGGCCACATCGGCATTCTGGGCGTGGACAAGGACGGCCGCGAGTGGTACCAGGTTTCGCTTGGCGGCTCGGACGGCTCCACGCTCAGCGGCACAGCGCAGCCGGGCAAGGTGGTCGGCCCCTCGTTCGGCGCTGCCGAAGTTCCCGACGTGATTGAGGCCCTGCTCGACACCTATCGACGCGAACGCCGCAGTGATGAAACCTTTATCGCCACCTTCCGCCGGATCGGCATCGATAGCTACAAGCAAGCCGCCAACGGCGCGCGCCACACAGCGCAGGTCGAGCTGGCCTGAAAGGAACGCAAGATGAAATTGTTAGACGCCAACACCCATGCCGCCGAAGCGAGCCGCGCCGATGTGCTCGCACTGGCCAACGATGTCGACCCCCGTACCCTGCAGCTCGAAGGCGTGCAGCGCATTGATCTGAGCTTCCCCAAATTCACCGATGGCCGAGCCTTCACCCAGGCCTTTTTGCTGCGCCGGCGCCTTGGCTTCAAAGGCGAGATTCGCGCTGTTGGCGACGTGCTGATCGACCAACTGCAACAGATGCAGCGCAGCGGGTTTGACAGCGCGGTCTTGCGCGCCGACCAGAACCCTGACTTTGCCCAAGCCCAGTTGGCGCGTTACCCGGCGTTTTACCAAGGCGATGCCGTGCAACACCAGCCGCAATTCAGCGCCGGAGTTTCCGCATGAACGCAATCGAACGCAACGCGCGCCCGTCAGCCAACTTTGAGGCCAAACTGGCGCAAACCATTGAGGTGCTGCAACAGGCCGCGCGCGAACATGCGCCCCTGGTGGCTGGCGGCAATCCACGCGTCAGCCAGGCCTCCAGCCTGGGTGCCGAAGACGTGGTCATCAGCCACCTGATCAACCGCCTGCAACTCGACATCGGCATCTTTGTGCTGGAGACTGGCGCCCTGCACCCCGAAACCCTTGCCTTGCTGAGCGCATTACAGACCAACTCCCGCGCGCCGGTGCAGGTCTTCAAGCCGGCAAACGAAGCGGTCGTGCAGTTCGTGGCGCGCGAGGGCAAAGAGGCGATGTACCGCAGCATCATCCTGCGCAAAGCCTGCTGCCAGATCCGCAAGATGGAGCCGCTGGCGCGTGCGCTTGATGGCAAAAGCGCCTGGATCACCGGCTTGCGCCGTGAGCAGTCCGGCGCCCGTGCCGAGGTGCCCCTGATCGACACCAGCGACGCCAGCCGCGTCAAGTTCAACCCGCTGGCCGAATGGAGCTGGGGCGACGTCTGGCACTTCATTGCGCAAAACCACGTTGCCTACAACCCGCTGCACGACCAGTTCTTCCCGAGCATCGGCTGCGCACCCTGCACCCGCGCCATCAGCCTGGGCGAAGACTTTCGCGCCGGCCGCTGGTGGTGGGAAGACGAAGCGGCCAAGGAATGCGGCCTGCACGTCAAGCCAGACGAACAAGCCGAAGCAACAACCGAGAGAGCCCTCCCATGAACGCCCGTATCCAACCCGAGCTGCTGCAGACCATGCCCCATTCGACTCATCCTGATCACCTGAGCAACGCGCACCTCGATGCGCTTGAGGAAGAAACCATCTTCATCCTGCGCGAAGTGGCCGCGGCGTTTGAGCGCCCGACCCTGCTGTTCTCTGGCGGCAAGGACTCGCTGGTGATGCTCAAGTGCGCCGAAAAAGCCTTTGGCATCGGGCGCATTCCGTACCCACTGCTGATGATCGACACCGGCCACAACTTCCACGAAGTGACCGATTTCCGGGATTCACGCGCGAAAGAACTGCAGGCCGAGCTGATCGTGCGCAGCGTGGAAGACTCGATGGCACGTGGCACGGTGCGCCTGGCCCATCCCGGTGAATCGCGCAACGTGCACCAGTCAGTCACGCTGCTGGAAGCCATCGACGAATTCCGCTTTGACGCCCTGATCGGCGGCGCCCGCCGCGACGAAGAAAAAGCGCGCGCCAAGGAACGCATCTTTTCGCACCGCGACAGCTTCGGCCAGTGGCAACCCAAGGCACAGCGGCCCGAACTCTGGACCCTGTTCAACACCCGACTGCAACCGGGCGAACACTTTCGCGTGTTCCCTATCTCCAACTGGACCGAACTCGACGTCTGGCAGTACATCGCACGCGAGCAGATCGCCCTGCCCTCGCTCTACTACACACACCGCCGCGATGTGGTGGAACGCAAGGGCCTGCTGGTGCCGGTGACGGACCTGACCCCGGCGCGCGCCAGTGAAACGGTCCAGAGTCGCAATGTGCGCTTTCGCACGGTGGGCGACATCACCTGCACCTGCCCGGTCCAGAGCCTGGCCGCCACCGCCGATGAGATCGTGATCGAAACGCTAGCGGCTGACGTCAGCGAACGCGGCGCCACGCGCATGGACGACAAAACCTCCGAGGCTTCGATGGAGAAGCGCAAGAAAGACGGGTACTTCTGATGACTGCAACAAGCACACCAACCGACACCGGCGCCGCGCTGCGCTTCATCACCTGCGGCTCGGTC
>CAITXW010000184.1 GCA_903896425.1 uncultured beta proteobacterium
CCAGGTTCATCTCGTCAAGGAACACGCGTTTACGAGTGCGCTTGGTGACAAGCTCGAATCCGGTGGTGGCAAGGCTGATTTGTTTCATATTCGGTTAACGTCCTGGCATCTCATCGGATGTCAGGGTTTTTCAGAGTGTCCTTAAGACACTCTTAAGATGCAGCGGCCGCGTGCTCCATCATCTGACATCAGTCCTGCAAGTCGCGCAGTGCGGTGGCTCATCGACGGTATTGCAGGAGGTACAGGATGTGCTCGGTCTGGTTCTTGGGCTTCAAAGCGCCCGCAGTACAGCGCGCACGTCGGCCACGCTGAGTATTTCGGACATGACAACCGGCGCTTTGCCGTTTTGGTAGACAACGTAAACCGGCACCCCGTTGCGGCCCAGTTGCGCCAGTGCGGCGCTGATGACGGGGTCGCGCCGCGTCCAGTCGGCGCGCAGCAGCGTTACTTTTTTGGCCGCCAGATCGGCCAGCACATCGGCGTTGGCCAGTGTGGTTTTCTTGTTGTACTGGCAGGTCACGCACCAGGCCGCGGTGAAGTCGACGAACACCGGCGTGCCAGCGGTCAGGGCTTGTTCGACCCGGCCCGGTGCCCAGGGCTGCCAGTTTTCGCTGCTGGCTGTGTTGTTGCTGGGCACGGGTTTGAGTACGTTTTGACCGATGCCGAGCAGCAGCAGCGCACCGATGACGACCATGATTGTGGCAACAATCAGACGGCTGCGACCGCGCAGCGTGAGCGCCCACAGCACGGCGCTCAGTGCTACCAGCAAGGCCAGCAAGGCACCGGCACCGTCAATACCGCTTTGCTGGCCAAGCACCCAGACCAGCCAGACCACGGTGGCAAACATCGGGAATGCCATGGCGCGGCGGAACGTGTCCATCCAGGCGCCCGGACGCGGCAACATCCGCGCCACCGCCGGGACCAGACTGGCGGCCAGGTAGGGCAGCGCCATGCCGACGCCGATCATGGTGAAGATCAGCAAGGCCTGCGCAGCCGGCAAGGCCAGTGCCAAGCCGAGCGAGGCACCCATGAAGGGGGCTGTGCAGGGCGAGGCGATGGCTACAGCCAGCACCCCTGACAAAAATGCGTTGATGGCCGGGTTCTTGGCCTCCACCAGGAGTACGCGGCTGGGCAGGAACTGGCCAAACTCAAACAGACCGGCCAGGTTCAGGCCCATCACCGTGAACAGCGCGGCCAGCGCCGCGACTGTTGCCGGCGACTGCAACTGAAAGCCCCAGCCGAGTTGTTCACCGGCGCTGCGCAGGGCCAGCATCAGGGCGCCCAGTGCCAGGAATGACAGCACAACGCCAGCGCTGTAGGCCAGGCCGCTGACGCGGTGTCCGCGTTGGTCGTTGGCGTGGCGTGTGAAGCTCATGACCTTGATTGCCAGAATCGGAAAGACACAGGGCATCAGATTGAGCAGCATGCCGCCCAGCAGGGCGCCGATCAGCGCCGCCAGCAGGGTGATCGGTGGCTGCGCCGGTGCTGGCGGCGCGATGACCGTGGGTGCAGTGGCACCCGCTGCCGGCCAGTTGCCCAGCACCTTGAGTTCGGCCCGGTAGCCCTGGCCATCGACTGCCAGTACCACCGGCATCACGCTCGGTGCGTTGCTGCGTTGCTGTGATAACGGCACCTGCGCATTCCAGACTTCACCACTCCATCCTTGTGTCCAGTGTGCGGCGGTTTCGATCACCTCGGGCGTTTCGGGAAAGAAGTCCAGCGTCTTGCCGCGCAGCGCTGCGGGTAGGCCCCGCACGGTGAGCTTGATCTTGCTGCCGTCAATCTGCACGCTGCTGTCCGGCAGCACGCCGGCGTGGTCCAGCATGGGGCGCGGTTGCGCTGCCCAAGCGGTCGTGAAGGCGGCGCTGCTGATGGCGGTCGAGCCCTTCACGGGAATCGTCAGCGCGAACTCGCCTTCCTCGGGGATGCACTCCTGGCGGCAGACCAACCAATTGGCCTTGAGTTTGACCTCGATTGTGTTGTTGGCTGCAGCCGCCTTGAAGTCGGGCGTGATGGTCAGCGGCACCGGCAGCAGCACGGTGCCATCAAAGCCGTAGTTGGCCAGGTTGCCGATGGGAATCTTCTTCGGTAGCGGCCAGGCAATGTCGCCCGCCGTCACGCCGCTTGGCAGTGTCCACTGAAGCGTGGTTGGCAGGCCTGAGTCGCCCGAGTTTTTCCAGTAGGTATGCCAGTCTTTCTGGTGCGTGAGTTGCAGACCGAGCCAGACGGTCTTGCCGGCGTCGGCGCCCTCGGGCGCATGCGCCATCAGTTCGGCGCGAACCTGTGCCGTGCTGACCACGGCCTTGGCCGGGCTTTGGGCGTTTGCCGCGCCACCCAGCAGACTGGCAAACATGAGCAGCGCAGCGGTCAGGGGGCGTTGGAGGGTTTTTGAGAATGTCATTGCCATGCCCGATTGTCTCAAAGGTCCAAAGTCCCCTGCGCGAACACGGCTGGCAGTTTCTTGGGCGCCTTGATGCGCAGTTGCTTGTTCACGTTTTCGCGACCGAACACGACCTCGATATCGCTCACGCCAACGCCAAACTGGGGCGCCAGAAAGCGCACCATATGGTCGGTCGCTTTGCCTGCTACTGGCGCAGCCGTGACACTGACCTTGAGCTGCGTTCCCTTGGGCTTGCCAATGGCATCTTTCGCGGCGCTGGGCTTGCCCAGGATGTTGACGACGAGCACATCACCTTCCCAGACAAAGAAGGAGTCGCCCGTGGCGTTTCTGACCTGCCCACGACTCATGCGGCAAAGCCCAGCACGACCCGGCGCGTGCTGGCGGACTTCTTTTCCAACTTGGTGACGATGACCGATCCAATCTCCGCCGTGTTGGCGACGTGCGTGCCGCCGCAGGGCTGGAAGTCGATCAGATCCTGGTTGCCGATGCGGATGGTGCGGATGCGCCCGCTGCCGCGCGGTGGTTGCACCGACATGCTTTTCACCAACGCCGGATTGGCGTCAAGCTCTTCGTCGGTAATGGTGCCGACCGTGACCGCATGCGCCGCCGCCACCAGTTGTGCAATGCCGGCGCTCAACGCATCTTTGTCGAGTGCGTCGGTCATGTTGAAGTCCAGGCGCGCGTAATCGGGCGTGATCGAGCAGCCGTTGACCAGTTGCGGCACCAGATGGCACAGCAGGTGGGTGGTGGTGTGGAAGCGCATCAGCCGATGGCGCCGTGCCCAGTCGATGCGCGCCGTTACTGTGTCGCCGACGGCGAGGCGGATAACGTTGGCATCGGACGGCGCGAGCAACTGCGCCAGCACCTCGGGCGCGGGCAGGTGGCAAATGGCGTCGGTGAAGCTGCCGTCTTCGGCCTTGCCCTTGCGCGTATCGACAATGGCAATTTCACTGCCATCGCCCAGTAGCAATACCCCGGCGTCGCCGGCCTGGCCGCCGCCCAGCGGATAGAACACGCTGCGATCAAGAACAATGCCTTGCGGTGTGATGGCGCTGACGGTGGCGCTGCATTCGGTCAGGTAGGCGTCGGTGCGAAAGAGGTCTTGTGTCATGCTTTGATAATACCGACATGCCGCCTGTCCATGTCGCCTCGCCTTCGATTGTGCTTTGCACACTGAACGCAAAGTACATTCACGCTTCGCTCGGACTGCGCTACCTGTTGGCCAATATGGACGATTTGCGGGCACAGACCGCGCTGTGTGAATTCACCATCGCGCGCAAACCGCAGGAACTGGTTGATGAAATGCTGGCGCTGCTTGGGCCGGCGCAGACGGGGGCGGTGCAGATCATTGGCCTTGGCGTCTACATCTGGAACGTGACGCAAAGCACGGAACTGCTGCGCTTGCTCAAGGCGACGCGCCCGGCACTCAAGATTGTGCTGGGCGGGCCTGAAGTCAGCCACGAGTGTGATCAGCAGGCCATCGTGCAACTGGCCGACCATGTGATCACGGGCTGGGGTGATGTCAGCTTTGCCAAGCTCTGTCGCGCCCTGCTGCACGGGCCGCAACCGCTGATGAAGGTGATGGTGGGTGAGCGGCCGCCGCTCGATGAAATTGCGCTGCCCTATGGCGAATACAGTGCGGCCGACCTGGCGCAGCGCTTGCTCTACGTCGAAGCCTCGCGCGGCTGTCCGTTCAAGTGTGAGTTTTGTCTGAGTTCACTCGATCAGACGGCGTGGGCCTTCGACCTGGATCGTTTTTTGGTGGCGCTGGATGCCTTGTACCAACGCGGCGCCCGCAACTTCAAGTTTGTCGATAGGACCTTCAACCTGCGCATCGACGCTTCGCTGCGCATCCTGCAGTTTTTTCTGGATCGCTTGCCGGCAGCGGGCGGCGGAGTCTCAGTGGATGATCTGTTCCTGCATTTCGAGGTCGTTCCCGATCATTTGCCGGATCGCCTGAAAGCCATGATTGCGCGTTTTCCGCCTGGTGAGCTGCAACTGTAAATTGGCGTACAGAGTTTCAACGTGGCAGTCCAGCGGCGTATCTCGCGTCAGCAGGACAACGATAAGACGGAGGCCAATCTGCGTTGGCTGCTGGCCGCTTCGCATGCGCATCTGCACTGTGATCTGATTTTTGGCTTGCCCGGTGAGACGCTGGATGGTTTTGCCGATGGCTTTGACCGTCTGCACAGCATCGGGCCGCACGAAATTCAGCTTGGGGTCTTGAAGCGACTGCGCGGCACGCCGATTGCGCGTCACACCGAAGCGTTTGCCATGGTTTATGACCCGCAGCCGCCTTATGCCGTGCAGCAAACGGGGGGCGTTGACGCGGATTTGGTGCAGCGTTTCACGCGCTTTGCGCGTTACTGGGATCTCATCGCCAACTCAGGACGATTCCCGCAGACCCTGGCGCTGCTGCTGGCAACGCGGCCGCCATCCGCCTTTGCCGCGTTCCAGGCTTTTGCTGAATGGCTGTGGCTGAGCACGGGCCAGACCAGCGGCTTGTCGCCCGAGACGCTGGTCGATGCCTTGTTTGACTACCTTACTACCGATGGCGCGTTGTCGATCGAAGTGGTGCGCCAGGCCCTGCTGGCGGACTACCTGGCCAGTGGCGCACGCGCCAGTCCGCGTGCGCTCAAAGGCTGGCTGCCAAGGCCACAGCGGCCCGAAAGCAAGGATGGCCAGACACTGACCCGGCGCCAGCAACGCCATCGGGTTTCCGACAAGTTTTAAGATATGCCCATGACAACACCTTCCAGATTCTGGGCCGAGCTCTCGACGCGCGACTTTGCACGCATGATTACCAGCGGCGAGGCGGCGCAAACCGTCGCCGTGCTGCCGGTGGCCGCCATCGAACAGCACGGACCGCATTTGCCGCTGAACGTGGACACGCTGTTGGCCGACGCAGTAGTGGCGGCGGCCTTGGTGCAGCTGCCGGCTGCGGCCAAAGTGCTGATTCTGCCGATGCAGGCGGTTGGCTTCAGTCCCGAGCATGCGCGCTTCCCCGGTACGCTCACACTCAAGGCTGAGACCATCATCCGCCTCTGGACTGACATCGGCGAGTCGGTGGCGGCGGCGGGCATCAAGAAACTGTTGCTGTTCAATGCGCAC
>CAITXW010000185.1 GCA_903896425.1 uncultured beta proteobacterium
GACCACCCGGTTTCCACCGGCGTGCAAATGCCCACCAGCGTGATCCTGCGCATCATCGAGCGCGCTGCCAACTGCGTCATGCTCAAGCACGAAGACTGCCCGGGCCTGGCCAAGCTCTCGGCCATTCGCGCCGCCAGCGCGCGCGGCGAAGTGCGGCGCGTATCGATCCTGACCGGCAACGGCGGCGGCCTGTTCCTGCCCGAAGAGTTAGCGCGCGGTGCCGACGGCGCCATGACCGGCTTTGCCTACCCCGAGATGATGGTGGAAGTTTGCCGCGCCTTTGCTGCAGGTGAGCGGGACCGCGCGCAGGATATTTTTGATGCCTACCTGCCGCTGGCGCGCTACGAGCAGCAAGCCGGCATCGGCCTGGCGGTGCGCAAGCACATCCTGCGTGAGCGCGGCGTCATCGCCAGCGCCACCATCCGCAAGCCTGGCCCCAAGCTGTCTGCGGCCGATATTGCCGACATCGCGTGGCTGACAACGCGACAGCAACGGCGGCTGGCAGAGATCGGGTGATCACCTGAAAATACGCGTTTCTTCATTCATTGCCAACCCCGCATTACGCTGCGCTCCATGCGGGCTACACACCGCGTCACGCGTAGCCCGTATGAAGCCAAAGGCGCAATACGGGAACACCACCGAGTCACAGAACCTCGTCGAGCGTCAGATCAGCCCAACGCCCCTTGGTCCACAACTTCTCAAGTGCGACATCGCGTCCCAGCAAGAGTTGCTGCATCAACGGCGCCAGCAGTGTCGTCGCCGGGTTGGCCAGCAACACGTAGCGCGATTCATCGGGGACGTCGCTCTCGCTGAGTTGCTGCACCCAGTCCAGCGCAGACAAGGTCTCCAGCACCGGCTCCAGCTGCAGTGCATCAACCCGCAGCGCTGATGCCAGCTGAACCATACGCAACCCATGTGCCGGCGTTGCACGCGCCTGGTGCAACTGCTGCAGGACTTCCAGTGCAAGCTGGAACGGCCAGCCTGGCGCGTCACTGCGGCGCACAGCCTTGGCCAACAAACTGGGCAGGTAGGCGGCGATCACCGCGCCCCACAGCACGATGACCCAAGCGGTGTAGATCCAGATCAGCAGAATCGGTACCGTGGCAAAGGCGCCGTACATCAGCGAGTAACTCGGCACCTTGCTCAGATACAGGGTAAGCAGTTTCTTGGCAAGCTCCAAGCCGGCCGACACAAACAGGCCGCCGATCCAGGCGTGCGCCCATTTCACTTGCACATTGGGCACATAGTGGTAGAGCGCGGCCATGCCACCTGCCATTAAAAAGAACTGCAGCGTATCGAGCAGCAGTTCAACGCCACCCGGCATTCCGGAGACGACACCCTTGGAGGCCGAGATGGCGTAGGACATCAGCGTCAGACTCACGCCCAGCAGCAGCGGCCCGACCGTGAGCGTGGCCCAGTACACCAGCAGGCGTTGCCCAAAGGGTCGGTGCGTGCGCACGCGCCAGATGCTGTTGAGCGTGTGGTCGATCGTGAACACCAGGGCCAGCGCCGTCACCAGCAGCAAGGCCACACCCGCCACGCCGAGCTTGCTGGCCTGACCGGCGAACTGCGTCAGGTAACCCATGACCTGGCGCGCGATGTTGTCAGGGATCAGACTCTCCAGCAGCCATTTCTGCAATACCACTTGAAATTTGGCAAACATCGGAAACGCCGTGAAGATCGCCAGCGCCACCGTAAACAAGGGCACCAAGGCCATCGTGGTGGTGAAAGTCAGGCTGCTGGCGCTCAGGCCCAGTCGGTCTTCGCGAAAGCGCTCGCGCAAGGTCAGTGCCGTGCTTTTCCAGGGGAAAACGGACAGGTCGTGGAACAGGGTTTCCAGGCGTTCAATCCATCGCAGGACAAGTGTGGGGCGCGGGGCGGAGGTCGGGCTCATGGCCGCTATGATGCCATTGCCATGCACACCGTACAAAATACCCCCTCCCCCCAGGTTGCCGCCAGCCGCATTCTGGCGGTCGGCAGCCTGCTCGGGCTGATCCTGCTCAGCCTGTTATGGGAGTTGTGGCTGGCACCGCTGCGCCCCGGTGGAACCTGGCTCGCCATCAAGGCGCTGCCGCTGTGCATTCCGCTGGCGGGCCTCTTGAAGAACCGCATGTACACCTACCGCTGGGTCAGCCTGATGGTCTGGCTTTATTTCACCGAAGGCGTGGTGCGCGCCTACAGCGATAAAGCCCCCAGTTCATGGTTCGCGCTGGCAGAGACGCTGCTGTGCCTTGTCCTGTTCACCGCCTGCGCGATGCATGTACGCCTGCGCCTGAAAAGCCAAGCCTGAGGATTTGAACCCATGCAAACCCTGTTGAATTCCCTGCGCACCATTGTTGGCAACACCCATGTGCTGACCGAGGGCGATCTGAGCGCCTGGACGCAGGACTGGCGCAAGCGCGAACGCGGTCACGCCCTGGCCGTGCTGCGGCCTGCGTCCACTGACGAAGTCGCCCGCATCGTGCAGGCCTGCGCAGCGTTTCGCGCCGGCCACCCGGACTCCGGCATCAGCCTGGTGCCGCAGGGCGGCAACACCGGACTGGTGGTGGGCAGCACGCCCGACGCATCCGGGCGCCAGATCGTGCTGAGCCTGCAGCGCATGAACGCCGTGCGCCAACTCGACGCAGCGAATCTGACGATGACGGTGGAGGCCGGCTGCATCCTGCAAAACCTGCAGCAGCAAGCGCAAGCGGCGCAACTGCTGTTTCCGCTGAGCATGGCATCGGAAGGCACTTGCACCATCGGCGGCAACCTGGGTTGCAACGCGGGCGGCACGCAGGTACTGCGCTACGGCAACACGCGCGACCTGTGCCTGGGGCTGGAAGTGGTGACCGCGCAAGGTGAGGTCTGGAATGGTTTGTCGGGCCTGCGCAAGGACAACACCGGCTACGACCTGCGCGACCTCTTCATCGGCTCCGAAGGCACGCTGGGCGTCATCACGGCCGCCACCTTGAAGCTCTACCCGTTACCGGCGGCACGCCTGACGGCCTGGGCCGCCGTGCCCTCACTGGCGCATGCGGTGCGCCTGCTGACACTGGCGCGGCGCCATCTGGGTGCCGACCTGACCGGCTTCGAAGTCATGGGCCAGTTCGCGCTGGGGCTGGTTGCCAAGCATTTTGCGCAGTTGCGTGTTCCGCTGTACCAGGACGCACCGTTTTGCGTGCTGCTGGAAAATTCGGACCACGTCAGCGAAGCACACGCCCGGGGCCAGTTCGAACAACTGCTGGAGCTGGCCTTCGAACAGGACTGCATCAGCGACGCCGTGGTGGCAGAAAACCTGACGCAGGCCAAGCAACTCTGGCACATCCGCGAGAGCATCCCGCTGGCGCAGCCGCTCGAAGGTCTCAACATCAAACACGACATCTCGGTGCCGATCTCCAGCATGGCCGAGTTCGTTGCGACCACCGATGCCCTGCTGCAGCAGGCCATCCCCGGCGTGCGCATGGTCAACTTCGGCCACCTCGGCGACGGCAACCTGCATTACAACGTGCAAGCGCCGCCCGCTATGGACCCGACCGTGTTTTTGCGCGAGCATGAGAAGCGCGTCAACACCGTGGTGTTCGATTCGGTTACCCGCTTCAACGGTTCAATCTCGGCCGAGCACGGCGTTGGCGGCCTCAAAGTGGCGCAACTCGAACACTACAAATCCCCCGTGGCGCTGGAGTTGATGCGCGCCATCAAACGCGCGCTCGACCCGCAAAACCTGATGAACCCGGGACGCGTGTTGCGGGCCTGACCCGCCCAGAAAAATCCTTCGATAATCGTCATCCATGACCCAACCCATCCGCTCCCAATACGAAGATTTTTTGCGCCATGTGGACACGCACGGCGTCTTCAAGGCCGACCGCACCGGCACCGGCACCAAGAGTGTGTTCGGCTACCAGATGCGCTTTGATCTGAACGAAGGCTTTCCGTTGGTTACGACGAAGAAGGTCCATCTGCGCTCGATCGTCCAGGAGTTGCTCTGGTTTCTGACCGGTTCGGGCAACAACAACTGGCTCAAGGAGCGCGGCGTCTCGATCTGGGATGAGTGGGCGCGCGCCGACGGCGACCTGGGCCCGGTTTACGGCGTGCAGTGGCGCAGTTGGCCGACACCCGATGGGGGCCACATCGACCAGATTGCCGAGGTCATCAAAACACTCAAAACGAATCCGGACTCGCGCCGCATCATCGTCAGCGCCTGGAACGTGGCCGACCTGGGCAAGATGGCGCTGATGCCCTGTCACGCCTTCTTCCAGTTCTACGTCGCACCTTCCGCCGCACCCGGTGAAAAAGCCAAACTGAGTTGCCAGCTCTACCAGCGCAGCGCTGACATTTTCCTGGGCGTGCCCTTCAACATCGCGAGCTACGCGCTGCTCACGCACATGCTGGCGCAGCAATGCGATCTGGACGTGGGCGACTTCATCTGGACCGGCGGCGACTGCCACATCTACAGCAACCACCACGAACAGGTAGCGCTGCAACTGGGCCGCGCGCCCTATGCCTATCCGAGCCTGAACATCAAGCGCCGTCCGGCGACGCTGTTTGATTACGAGTACGAGGATTTCGAAATCGTCGGCTATGAATGCCACCCCGCCATCAAGGCCCCGGTGGCGGTGTGATCAAGCGCAGTCAGCTTCTGGCCCTGGTGGCGCTCACGCTGATGTGGGGCGTCAACTGGCCGATGATGAAGCTCTCGCTGCGCGAACTCACGCCGCTCTACTTTCGTGCTGTCACCATGAGCGGCGGCGCACTGTGGCTCTACCTGTTCTACCAAATGCGCGGCGTGCGCATGTTGCCGCGCGGCAGAGAGTGGCACAGCGTCGTCACGCTCGGTCTGCCCAATATGCTGGGCTGGCACACGGTCTCGATCCTGGGTGTGAAGGAGCTCGCTTCCGGCCGCGCCGCCATCCTGGGCTTCACGATGCCGATCTGGACGGTTCTGATCAGCGTGCTGTTCCTGGGTGAGAAACTGACGCGCCGCGTCGCCTTTGCCGCGCTATCGGTTGCCATCGCCATCGCCCTGCTAAGTTCGGTTGAGTTCAGCGCGCTGACCGGCCATCCGATCGGCATTCTGTGGATGGAAATCGCCGCCCTGCTCTGGGCCATCGGCACGCTCATGATGCGCCGCGCCCGTTTGACGTTGCCGGTGGAGGCGCTGACGGTCTGGATGATGGTGCTCGCCAGCGCCTGCCTTTGGGTCCTCGCCTGGAGCAGCGAGCCGGCGCCGGTCTGGCAATTCTCGACCACCATGTGGTTCAGTCTGGCCTACAGCGTTTTCATCAACTACGGCTTTGCCCAGATATTCTGGTCCGAACTGGCGCGCAACCTGCCACCCGCGACCAGCGCCATGGGTATCATGGCCGTGCCCATGGTTGGAACCCTGAGCGCCACCCTGATCGTTGGCGAATGGCCGCATTGGCAGGATCTTGCCGCCCTGCTGTTTGTCGCATCGGCGATTGCAGCGGTGCTGCTGCCGAGCCGCAAGCTCGAAGGAGCCGCATGAAACTGTGTCTGATTTTTGCCCGCGCCGCCAACGGCGTCATCGGCAACAAGAACGCCCTGCCCTGGCATTTGCCGGAAGACATGGCGCACTTCAAGCGCCTGACGATGGGCTGCCCCGTGATCATGGGGCGCAAGACCTGGGATTCGCTGCCTGAGCGGTTTCGGCCGCTGCCCGGAAGGCTCAACATCGTCGTGACACGCCAGCCAGCCTGGTGCGCTGAGGGTGCCCAGCGCGCCGAGTCCATTGCACAGGCGGTGGCACAGTGCCCTGCAGAGGGCAAGGCGTGGGTCATCGGCGGCGCCGAGATCTACGCACAGGCCCTGCCGCTGGCCTGCAGCGCCGAAGTCACGGAGATCGACGCCGACTATGCGGGCGACGCTTTTGCGCCACAATTCGGGCCACAGTGGACGGAAACGGCGCGTGAGCACCAGGTCTCGGTCAACGGTTTGCGTTTCAGTTTTGTCAGCTATCGAAAAATCACAGGAGTTTGAAATGTCTGGACATGGATTTCACGTACACGGCCCGCACGACCACGAAATTGAGCACGCCCAGCAGGGCGGCCACGGTGGCGAGCACGGCGAACACGGCGGCATGATCAACCAGATTGCGATGTTCACGGCCATCATCGCCACCATCGGCGCCATCTTTGGCTACATGGGCGGCGCCACCCAGGCCAACGCGGGTCTGTACAAAAACAACGCGGCGATCAAGAAAACGGAAGCCTCGAACCAGTGGAACTACTTCCAGTCCAAAAGCACCAAGCAGTCGCTGGCCGAACTCGCGCGCGACCTCGCCAGCGATGACAAAAAACCCAAGTACCAGGACAAAGTCGACCGTTACGAGAAGGAAAAAACCGAGATCAAGGCGGTGGCCGATAAGCTCGAAGCCGATGCCACGCAGTGGGACAAGCAAAGCGATGAGCAAATGCACCAGCACCATCGCTGGGCCCAGTCCACCACCGTGTTGCAAGTCTCGATTGCGCTGGCCGCGATTGCGCTGCTGACGAAAAAGAAATGGCTGGAATACGCCATGTTCGGCGCTGGCGGCATTGGCGTGGTCGTCGGCATTCTGGCGGCGCTGCACCTCTGACAAGCTTAGCCGACGAAGGTCTTAAGCGAGCGTTAAGTTGGCGTGGCTAAATTACGTTCCGGGTGCTCAAAACATCCACACTGATCTCCTCCTAAGGCAGTGTTAAACCCCGGCCCAATCGCCGGGGTTTTCTTTTGGGCATCAGTTGAACGATTCAGAACAAGCCCGAAGCAATGTTGATCGTCAAGGCCACCAAAGTGGTGTTGAAAAAGAACGCCAACACGCAATGCACAGTGCCGGTTCGGCGCATTTTTCGGCTGGTAAAGCTGACATCGGCAGTCTGTCCTGAAGTGCCGATGACACTGGCGAAATACAGGAAGTCCCCGTAATCAGGTGGATGGCCGCCCGGGAAGTCGAGTCCACCGTGCTCGCCGTGCACAACGGTGGCGTAGTAGTCATGCGCGTAGTGAAGAGCAAACATCACCTGCGTGAAGGCCCAGGAAGTGGCAATGGTCAGCGCTGCCAGCGCGATGTGGCCATAGCGCTGGGCGCCATGCAAATCCTTCACCACCGCCAGTTGTGCCACGATGGCCCCGATGCACATGAGCGCCGCCGCAATGACAAGAATCAGCACAATGATCCGTCCTTCATCGTGCTGCAGGGCACGGGTTCGCATGCGCTCGTGCGTGGACCAGAACATCATGCGCGCTGCGAGCAGCAGGTACAGACCGGCGCCCACATTCCAGCCGATGATGAGCTTGGTGATGCTGCGCTGCGCCAGTGTTTCCGGCAAAAAAACAGCGCACAGCAGGCCAATTACCAGGCAAATCAGCAGACGCGGACGCGCCATAATCACGCGTATCAGCAGCGGTTTGGATTGGTAGGGATGCAGCGGTAGGGGTGTCATAAGTGTTTCCCGGGTCATGTCATCAGCAGGCGCCAGTGTGACACGGCGCAATCGCAACAAACTTTACACGGGATTCACTGAACACCCCCCCATTTCTCCTGATCCACCGGCATGATCGGGTTGTGAGCAAACTTCAAGAACGGGAGCATCACATGAAGAAATTATTGCTTTTATCAGCGTGTATGGCCGCCAGCGGCTTGGCCATGGCGCAGGAAGCGGCACGCGTCGTGTCTTCGACTCCGATCCTGCAGCAAGTCACCGTACCGCGCCAGGTCTGCAACAACGAACAGGGCTGCACGACCCAGAACTTCTATGAAAACCAGCCGGTCGCCTACACCGTGGTGTACGAGTACGGCGGCAAACAGTACACGGTGCAAATGCCGCACGACCCGGGTCCGACCCTCCAATTGCAGATCTCGCCCCTGATCGCTGCGACCCAGGCAACCCTGCCCTCCAGCGTGACGTATTCACAACCCATGTACCCGCCACCTGCTTATGTGGTCGCGCCGCCGCTTTATTACGACAGCGGCTATTACGGCTATTACGGCTATTACAACCAGCCAAACTATCTGCCGCTGGCAGCGTTTCTGGGCATTGGCTGGGCCATTAGCAGCCAGAACCACTGGC
Source organism: uncultured beta proteobacterium (assembly GCA_903896425.1). Lineage (GTDB taxonomy): Bacteria > Pseudomonadota > Gammaproteobacteria > Burkholderiales > Burkholderiaceae_C > Rhodoferax. Next base: position 8,049 of record CAITXW010000185.1, read on the forward strand.
ATCACCGCGGTCGCTGACACTGATTTGAAATTGATTTATACCGGCACTGCGCCGGTTTCGGGCCTGGCCTGAGCCTGTAGTGCGCGCGTCACATCGCGCTCGTCCATTCCGTACATATCGGCAAATTCCGCCACCGTCTTGCCGCTGTTCTGGTAGGCCGTGCGCAGGGCTTCCTGGCGCGCCAATGTCTGGTCCCGTTCTGCAAAAGCATCTTCCAGCGCTGCCGTTGAATCCGCATCCCGGGTCTGAACCCGGGTCAGGTAGTCCTGGCGCGCCAGGCCCGAGACTTCGAACGCGGCCAACAGCTGCGCGCGCAGTTTGGGTCGCAGATCCTGAGTCGAGCGTGCCTGACGCCGGCGAAACAATTCAAGAATCGCCCAGTAAACGTGTTCCGGTGCCACCGGCTCCACAGCTGCGCCTTGCAGGTCATGGCGCGCCTTGCCGGCGGCCACGCATTGCAGGTAGCGCGTCGAGCGCGTGTGCACGCCCAAAGCGGCTTTCAGCGCATCGCGGGCAAAGTGCTCAGGATGCAGCGCCAGCAACTCCTGAAAAATACCCAGTTTGAGCGGCAAAAACTCGGCGCCGAACAGCTGCGGGTAGAGCTCGAACAGCTTTTCCAGTACCGGTTGCACGGACACCGTGGGCCTCGGTTTGGTCGACGGCTCCGTGGCCGCCTCCAGCGTTGGCGCGGCCGGAACTGGCGGCGCAGCCGGGTTGTTGATGGTCGTATCCAGTTCGGATTCTGTCATCATGGTTGATCCATTCCGAGAAATTCAGCCAGCACCGTTGTGCTCATGGCGCCGTCGCGTGTGACGGTCAAACCGGTCTTGAGATTTTTGGCAATCACAAAGGGAACCGCCTCAGCGCCAAAACTGTTCAGCAACTGGGTGTTGGCCGTGATGTTCTTCTCAATCTCGGATGAAATGCTGCTGGAGGCCGATATGCCGCCTTTGCCCGCCAGCAAGGACGCTTCATGCTCACTCATGAGGGCCGCCGGGTCCACTGCCGTCAGCAGAGCCGCACCCTGGGCCAGGCTGATCGGGCTGATCATGCGCACCGGAATCCAGACAAACTTGACTTTTTTGTGCAACGCGGCCGAGGCCTCCCAGAGGTGGGCGCAATGCGGGCACTGCGTATCAAAAAACACATACACCACGTTGGCGCTCATCAGAGCACCCACGCTAAAACCCTTGGCCTGTGCCGCTACCACGGGCAGCGAGACTTCGCGTTTGACGGTGCTTGCCGGCGTTGCGGCGTCCTGCGGCGAGCAGCCGCCAAGCAGTAACGCCAGCAACAGGCTCGTAATAAAGAAGAACGGGGAACGAAGTTTCAAGGCTTGCCTCTCATGCACTGCGCGTTACCGAAAAGAAGATTTGACCGCAGCAGGGCCCGCATCTTACCGTGGACCTGCCCATCCCGCGAGGCAACGCTGCCGCGGCGCTGGCATACTGTGGGCAGTGAACGACGCAAAAGCATCCCCTTCTACGCCCGCAATCGGCAAGCAGCCAGACCTGCGCGCGATCACGCGGGCCTGCAGCGCTGCCAGCGGGCATTTCGACGAATTACGCGCTGCAGCCAAGCCTGACGCGGCAGCGCCCGAAGCAAAAGCCTGGCCTGAACTTTTGAACCGGTCCTGGCAGCAGTTTTTCGATAACCTTGCCGACAAGGGCGCTGCCGAACTCAACCAACGCAGTGCCAGCCTGGCACGTCAGATCCGTGACAACGGCGTTACCTACAACGTCTATGCTGACGAGGGCGGACCGCAGCGCCCCTGGTCACTGGACCTGTTCCCGCTGCTGATCGAACCGGAGAGTTGGCAACAAATCGAAGCCGGCATCCTGCAGCGTGTGCGCCTGCTGGAACAGGTGATGGCCGATGTTTATGGCCCGCAGGAATTGCTGCAACAGGGCTGGCTGCCGCCAGCGCTGGTACAGGGCCACCCCGGCTACCTGCGCGCCATGCACGGCGTCAAGCCGGTCGGTGGTACGCATCTGCACATAGCGGCCTTTGATCTGGCACGCGGACCCGATGGCAACTGGTGGGTGGTGGGCCAGCGTTGCCAGGCCCCCTCGGGCTTTGGTTACCTGCTGGAGAACCGGATCGCGATTTCGAGCCAATTTCCGCAGGCGTTTGAAGCCATGCCGGTGCAGCGACTGGCCGCGACCTACCGCGCGCTGATGGAGAGCATGAAGAAGATGAGCCCGGCCGGCGCCGATCAACATCTGGCGCTGCTGACACCCGGCCCCTACAACGAAACCTATTTCGAACACGCCTACCTGGCGCGTTACCTCGGGCTGACGCTGGTCGAAGGCTGTGACCTGCTGGTGCGCGACGAGCACCTCTACCTCAAAACCCTGCGCGGACTGGTGCCGGTGCACGGCCTGATCAAGCGTCTGGACGACGAGTACCTCGATCCGCTGGAATTGCGCGCCGACTCGACACTGGGTGTGCCGGGGCTGCTGCAGGCGATCCGGGCCGGCAATGTGCTGGTGGCCAACGCGCCAGGTTCGGCCTTTCTGGAGTCACCCGCGCTGCTGGGTTTTCTGCCGGCACTGGCGAGCCATCTGCTGGGCGAGGAACTCAAACTGCCGGCGCTGCCAACCTGGTGGTGCGGCGAGCGCTCGGCGATGGAAGATGCGCTGCCCCAGTTGCACGAATGCGCGATCAAGGCAACCTACCCTGGCTCAGCGCTGCTGCCCGGTCTGGACGGGCTGCAGGGCCGCTTCATGCAGGCCCGTGAACTCGACGAATGGGCCGGCCGCATTGTGCGCCAGAGCGACGACTACAC
>CAITXW010000186.1 GCA_903896425.1 uncultured beta proteobacterium
AAACTGGGGTTCCAGCAGCGGCGCAAAAGGCTCACCCTTGTACAGGTGATCACGCGAAATCTTCACCACGCCACGACGGCCTGGGGAAGTTGGTTTCATTTTGATAACAGCCATGATTACGCGCCCTCCCCGCCAAGATTGAGTTCTTGACCCGGCTTCAGCGTCACATAGGCCTTGCGAATGTTGTCGCGACGACCCACAGATTTGCCAAACCTTTTGGTTTTGCCCTTGGTGTTCACCACAGAAACGCCTTTGACCTCAACCTTGAACATCAACTCCACAGCGGCTTTGATTTCATATTTGGTCGCGTCCTGCAGCACCTTGAAGGTCACAGCGTTGCTCTTCTCACCGATCATCGTTGCCTTTTCAGACACGATCGGGGCGACGAGCACTTGCATCAAACGACCTTCTTCGAATTTCGAAGTATTTGGACCGTGGCTCATGCGAACATCTCCTTGAGTTTGTCCATGGCAGCCTTGGTGACCAGCACTTTGCGGTAATGAACCAGCGACAGCGGATCCGCATAACGCGGCTCAACCACCAGCACATTCACCAGATTGCGGGAAGCCAGGTACAGGTTTTCGTCAACTTCATCAGCGATCACCAAGACGGAATCAAGGTTCATGGCCTTGAACTTGGCAGCCAAAGGCTTGGTTTTCGGAGAGTCAACCGTCAGGGAGTCAACCACTGCCAGACGACCTTCACGGGCCAATTGCGAGAAGATGGAGGCCATACCGGCGCGGTACATCTTCTTGTTGATTTTCTGGGCGAAATTTTCATCCGGCATATTCGGGAAAATCCGACCGCCGCCACGCCACAGGGGCGAAGAGGTCATACCAGCACGAGCACGACCGGTGCCCTTTTGCTTGAACGGCTTCTTGGTCGAGTGCTTGACCTGTTCACGGTCCTTCTGGGCGCGCGTGCCTTGACGGGCATTGGCCTGGAAAGCCACTACAACCTGGTGCACCAGATCTTCGTTATAGGCACGACCGAATACGGTTTCCGGTGCTTCGAATTTCGAAGTCGCCTGACCTTGGTCATTCAGGAGTTCGAGCTGCATCAGTTCGCTCCTTTCACATCATCGTTCTTGGCCTTGACCTTGACGGCCGGACGGACGGTAACAAAACCGCCAGCTGAGCCGGGAACAGCGCCTTTGATCATCAACAGCTGACGCGCTTCATCGATGCGAATCACATCAAGATTTTGCGTGGTGACAGTGTCATCCCCCAGATGCCCCGTCATGCGCTTGCCAGGAAACACGCGACCGGGATCCTGTGCCATACCAATGGAACCTGGGACATTGTGCGAACGGCTGTTGCCGTGCGATGCCCGCTGGGAACTCATGTGATGGCGCTTGATCGTGCCAGCAAAGCCCTTGCCGATGGTCGTGCCCTGCACGTCCACCTTTTGGCCCACAGCAAACACAGCCGTCACAGGCACGGTTGCGCCTGCTTGGTACTGGGCTGCCACATCGGGGGTCAAGCGGAATTCCTGGATGATTTCACCTGCCTCAACACCTGCTTTGGCAAGGTGTCCGGCGGCGGGCTTGGTGACGCGCGAAGCTTTGCGCGCTCCGAAGGTCAGTTGCAGTGCAACGTAGCCATCGTTCTCTTGGGTTTTGACTTGGGTGACGCGGTTGTTCGATACATCCACCACCGTGACAGGAATCGCATCCCCATCATCGGTGAACAGGCGCATCATGCCAACCTTGCGGCCCAACAACCCTAGGGAGTTGTTCAGACTCATTATTTTCTCCGTAACTCTCACCGCTGCAACTTCAATTGGCTACAGCGTTTTGCGTGAGAGACTGTTGATAAAACTCTACCAAAAGCCCAGTGGACTTCCTGCAGAGCCTCACAGTATATCCCGAACTGCCCTCTCAAGCAAGCACGTTAACACTGTGTTTTCAAGGGATGCCGGTCTCCACCGGCATCCCTGATTCCCTTACTGCAGCTTGATCTCAACGTCCACGCCAGCTGGCAAGTCAAGTTTCATCAGCGCGTCCACCGTCTTGTCGGTCGGATCGACGATGTCCATCAGGCGCTGGTGGGTGCGAATTTCAAACTGGTCGCGACTGGTCTTGTTGACGTGCGGCGAGCGCAAAATGTCGAAGCGTTTCATGCGCGTTGGCAAGGGCACCGGACCCTTGACGATGGCGCCGGTGCGTTTGGCGGTATCCACAATCTCGGCGGCCGACTGGTCGATGAGTTTGTAGTCAAAGGCCTTCAGGCGAATGCGGATTTTTTGTTTGGTAGCCATGGTAGTTGTTCCTTACGCGATGATCTTTGCAACCACACCAGCGCCCACCGTCTTGCCACCTTCACGGATGGCAAAACGCAGACCTTCTTCCATGGCGATCGGGTTGATCAGCTTGACCGTGATCGACACGTTGTCGCCCGGCATCACCATTTCCTTGCCTTCTGGCAACTCGATCGCACCGGTCACGTCCGTCGTGCGGAAGTAAAACTGGGGACGGTAGTTGTTGAAGAACGGGGTGTGGCGGCCGCCTTCGTCTTTGGACAGCACGTAGATTTCACCCGTGAAATGGGTGTGCGGCTTGATCGAACCGGGCTTGCACAGCACTTGGCCGCGCTGCACGTCTTCGCGCTTGGTGCCGCGCAGCAGAATACCAACGTTGTCGCCTGCTTGACCTTGATCGAGCAGCTTGCGGAACATTTCAACACCGGTGCAGGTGGTCTTCTGGGTGTCGGCAATGCCAACGATTTCAATTTCTTCACCAACCTTGATCA
>CAITXW010000187.1 GCA_903896425.1 uncultured beta proteobacterium
CCTTGGTGGCCTGGCGCTGGGCGTCGTTGAAGTAGGCCGGCACCGTGATGACGGCTTCGGTAACCGCTTCACCCAGATAGTCTTCCGCCGTCTTCTTCATCTTGCGCAGAATGTCGGCGCTGACCTGTTGTGCCGATATCTGTTTGCCGCGCACTTCGACCCAGGCGTCGCCGTTGTCGGCGGCCGCGATCTTGTACGGCATCAGATCGATGTCCTTCTGGACTTCTTTCTCGACAAACTTGCGACCGATCAGGCGCTTGACTGCGTACAGCGTGTTCTTCGGGTTGGTGACAGCCTGGCGCTTGGCCGAGGCGCCAACCAGCACTTCACCGTCTTCCTGGTAGGCGACGACGGATGGCGTGGTGCGCGCGCCCTCGGCGTTCTCAATCACCTTGGGGGTGTTGCCTTCCATGACCGAGACGCAGCTGTTGGTGGTGCCCAAGTCAATACCGATGATTCTTCCCATGATCTACTCCAGTGTTCAGATGTTTTTGAGTTGTGGATAACTTGAGCGATTTCAAGTCAAAAAAAGTAATTATTTAGGCGCAGCAACCGTGACCAGCGCCGGGCGCAGTACACGCTCCGCGATGGAATAGCCTTTTTGCAGCACCGTGACCACGGTGTTGGCTTCCAGTTCCGAGGGCACAACACTAATTGCCTGCTGCTGATGCGGATCGAACTTGCTGCCAGCGACCGGATTGATGACCAGCACCTTGTTGCGCTCCAGTGCGGCGAGCAACTGGCGCAAGGTGGCTTGTGCCCCTTCGCGAATCTGCTCGGCACTGGCCTGAGCCAGACCCAGGCCGGCTTCCAGGCTGTCCACCACCGGCAGCAGACTGTCGGCAAAACCTTCAACGGCGAACTTGCGCGCTTTTGAAATTTCGTCCTCGGCGCGGCGCCGGGCGTTGTCGGCATCGGCTTTCGCGCGCAGGTACTGGTCTGCCAATGTGGCGTTTTTGGCCTGTAAATCGGCCAGTTCCGCTTGCGCCTGGCTCAAGGCGTCCGCTTCATTGGCGGCAGGGGAGGTCATCTGTTCTTGCGCGCTCACCGGATCACCAGGCGCCGGGTTTGCCGGGTTTGAATTGTTGTCAGACATGCAAATACACCAATGGGTTGACTGTTACGCACTTGAAATGGGGGTATGTCTGCGCAATTCAAGTGTGCAGGACCTGCACACTTGAAGCGAGACCAGGGCCGAGCCACGCGCTCAGCGCAGGGGTGGTTCAGCCGGCGACGCCCAGCAGTTCAACGTCAAATTTGAGCGTGGCATTGGGCGGGATGACACCACCAGCGCCACGCGCGCCATAGCCGAGATCCGGCGGGATGATGAGGGTGCGCGCACCACCAACCAGCATGCCGGCCACGCCTTCGTCCCAACCCCGGATCACCATGCCGGCGCCCAGCGAAAACACGAAGGGATCATTGCGGTCCTTGCTCGAATCGAACTTCGCGCCTTGAACGCCGTCTTGATAGAGCCAGCCGGTGTAATGAACGGTGACGCTTTTGCCCTTGGTGGCCTGTGCACCGGTACCGACAACGGTGTCTTCGTATTGCAGGCCGGAGGGGGAGCTGGTCATATGGAATCCTTGATTGCTATTGAATAGATAGCTGGATGGGCTCAATTGATGGGGGCCGCACCCAGAAAAGCGGGAATTATGCCAGCACGCGGCCGGCTCAGACCGCTTTCTTGGCTTGACTCGATGCCCACTTGAGGGCAAACGTGGGGATGTCGGTCAGGCGTTTGAGCAGATCCGTCCCGGAGGAAGTCAGCAGATAGCCGCTCTTGCCGTGGCTGACAAGTCCGGCTTCGCGCAGTTCCTTGATGCGGGTGTTCAGGGTATTGGGTGTGATGCCGCCAACGCTGTCCTGCAGCAGGCGGAAGGTCTGGGCGCGTCCATCCTTCAAGGCCCAGAGCACGCGGATGGCGTAGCGAGACTCCAGCAAGCTCAGCAACTGGCTTGTGGCGGCATCTTCCTTGGCACTCATGAACGAACTCTCCTCGATGCATTGACTGTTGGCCCGGTACGCCAATGCCCGTATTGGTCGTCATGTGCCAGTGTCACCTGCAGCATATTTTTGAACTGTGCGCAAACTATAACGCAATTTGCAAAACGCTCCTACTTTTATAGCTAGCCTGTTACAGCTGATCCAAACCGAAAAGTTTCTGCAATTTTCGATCCAGCATGCGGGTCGGCAGCCAGCGTTTGAGCAGCGCCAGTCGGGTACTGTGGGCGCCGGTGCGGCAGATTGCCGACGGAGTGTCCTGCAGCAGGTGGTCGGCGACGGTGCGCGCGAACACATCGACCGCTGTTGCGCCGCGTTGCGAAGCCTTGGCACGGTTCAGGATGTAGCGGGAGATCGGTGTGTAGAGCGAATCCTTCGGCAACCTGACGTGCGTCTGACCTGCGGCGCCAAAATTGGAGGCGATACCGCCTGCTTGAATGGTGACAACCTGCACGCCCAGCGCGGCCAATTCCAGACGCATGGCGTCCGACACGGCGTGTAGGGCCGCCTTGCTTGCGCAATAAATACCGGCAAATGGGGTCGTCACGACGCCGGAGATGCTTCCCATATTGGCAATCAGCCCTGAGCCACTCTTGCGCAACAAAGGCAACGCGGCCCGCGCGAGCGCGACCGGGGCAACTACATTGGTTTCAAACTGTTGACGCAGGTCTTCGGGTTCGGCATCCATGATGGCCCCGAACTGCCCGTATCCGGCGTTGTTGATCAGGATATCGATATGGCCGGTTTCCTTTTCGACACAGGCCATGGCGAGCGCGATGCTGGCGCTATCGTTGACGTCGAGCGCCAGCGTGAGCATGCCTTGCGCCTGCAGTGGCTGCAGGGTTTCGACGCGGCGTGCCGTCGCGACGACCCGGTGACCGCGCTGATGAAATTCCTTTGCCAGTGCAGCGCCGATGCCGCTGGAGCAACCCGTGATCAGAATTGTTTTCGGATTGTTCATTTTTCAAGTCTCCTTTGGTGGGTGAACGCAGTGTCCTGCCATTGTGCCGGTCAGGTCTGGGAACGCAAAAATGTTACCACCTGCCTGTTGCCGAAAACCGTGTCGGCCTGCGTGTTTGTAGGTCTGCCACAATTTGCGTGCCGGTGGCCGCTCCCTTGTTCAAGGAACCCATGAAAAACATCGAATCGCTCAGACGTCGCCATGTGCTTGTGCTGGGCGCGGTCAGTGCTGCAGCTGCCGGCTTGCCGCGCGGCGCCTGGAGCCAGACTCGCTTCGCTGCCAATCCTTTCACATTGGGCGTGGCCAGTGGTTCACCAAGCTCCGAGTCTCTGGTCTTGTGGACGCGCTTGCACGGCAAAGGCTCGGCCTGGAACAGTCTGGCCCAAGGCCCGATCGCTGTGCGCTGGGAGTTGGCGCAGGATGAGCAGTTCGCACGCATGGTGCAAAGTGGGCAGGTACTTGCCACGCCAGAGTTGGCACAGTCCGTCCACGCCGAAGTGGCAGGTCTGGAATCCGACCGCTGGTACTTCTACCGCTTCCGATCTGGCGACGCGATCAGCCCGATCGGACGCACGCGCACCTTTCCGAAACCCGATGCCGTCGTGGACCGTTTGCGCCTGGCCTATGCCTCGTGCCAGAAATGGGAGGACGGCTACTTCACGGCCTGGCGCCACATGCGCGAAGAGAATTTGGATGCGGTGCTGTTTCTGGGCGACTATATCTACGAGTATCCGGGCACCAGCAGCCGATTGCGTAGCCCGCGTGGTGGCTGGGTGCTGGATCTGGACGATTACCGAGCGCGTTACGCGCAGTACAAAGGTGACGTTGACCTGCAGGCCATGCATGCTGCCTGTCCCTGGCTTGTGACCTGGGATGACCACGAGGTACAGAATGACTACGCTGGTGTGCAGGCTGGCAACAGTGGCTTTGCCGATCCTTCCTCGGCCGCCAATTTTCTGGCGCGCCGGGCCGCTGCCTACCAGGCTTGGTACGAACACATGCCGGTTCATTCCTCGGTACTGCTGCAAGGTCTGGCTGGACTGTCGCGTGGGGCTGAGATGCGCATTTACCAGCGCGTCGAGTACGGGCGGCTGGCGTCCCTCTACCTGCTCGATGGTCGGCAATACAAGGACCCGCAGGTTTGCAACAAGGGCGAGGCCTTGGGTTCGAGCCGGGTCAATCCCGCCGGTTGCCCATCGTGGAAAAATTCTCAACGCAGTCTGCTGGGGCAGCAGCAGGAACGCTGGCTGTACCAGGAGTTCGACCAGGCCCGTTCACGCGAGATGCATTGGAATGTGCTGGGTCAGCCGACCCTGTTCGGGCAGCGTAACTTCAAGAGCGACGCTGGTCAGATTTTGTGGAACGATGGCTGGGACGGCTATCCGGCAGCGCGCAGCCGTCTGACCGATGCCTTGCTTGCGACAAGGGTGGCCAATCCGGTGCTGCTTGGTGGTGATGTGCACGAAAACTGGGTTGGCCATGTCAAGGCCGATTACGCCGATCCGAAAAGTGCCAGCATCGGTGTCGAGTTCTGCGGCACCAGCATCACCTCACGCACCGGTGGTGCAGCCAAAGCGGCCGAGATTCTGGCTGCGAATCCGCACTTTGTTTTCGCTGATGCGCAGCGCAAGGGCTACGGCGTGGTGGAGTTCACACCGGACCATCTCAGCACGACCTTGCGCGTGGTCGATGATGTGATGCGGCAGGACACGCGTGTCGAAACGCTGGCCCGCTTCACGGTGCAGGCCGGGCGGGCTGTGGTGGAGCGCGGTTGATTAAACCGCTGCCAGCGCCTGCTCCAGGTCTTCGAGCAAATCGTCGATGTGCTCAATGCCGACTGAGAGGCGCACCATGTCGGGCTTGACGCCGGCTTTGGCCAGTTCTTCGGCATTGAGTTGACGGTGCGTGGTCGATGCCGGGTGGCAGGCCAGCGATTTGGCATCGCCAATATTGACGAGGCGCGTAAACAGCTTGAGTGCGTCCTGGAACCGGGCACCGGCTTCCAGACTGTCGCTGGCTTTGAGGCCGAAACTGATGATGCCCGAAGCCCGGCCACCCAGATATTTTTGCACCAGCGCATGGTCAACATGGTCGGGCAACGCGGCGTAGTTGACCCAACTGACTTTGGGGTGCGATTTCAGGTGTGTGGCGACGCGCAGCGCGTTCTCGCAGATGCGGTCCAGGCGCAAGGCCAGGGTTTCAATGCCTTGCAGGATCTGGAAGGCCGCCAGCGGGCTCAGGGCTGCGCCCATGTTGCGCAGCGGCACGACGCGGGCACGGCCGATGTAGGCAGCAGCACCCAGCGCTTCGGTGTAAACAACGCCGTGGTAGCTGACGTCCGGCTCGTTGAGGCGCTTGAAGCGTTCCTTATGCTCGGCCCAGGGGAACTTGCCGGAGTCAACAATGACGCCGCCAATCGTCGTGCCGTGACCGCCGAGGTACTTGGTCAGCGAGTGCACCACGATGTCGGCACCGTGTTCGAAGGGACGGCACAACTACGGGCTGGCCACCGTGTTGTCCACGATCAGCGGCACGCCATGGGCGTGGGCGATGGCTGCCAGCGCTGCCAGATCGGTGATGTTGCCCAGCGGATTGCCGATGGTCTCGCAGTACACGGCCTTGGTCCGGGCGTCGATCAGCTTGGCAAAGGATGCCGGGTCACGCGGATCGGCAAAGCGCACCTCGATTCCCATTTGCGGGAAGGTATGGGCGAACAGGTTGTAGGTGCCACCGTACAGCGTGGAAGCCGAGACGATGTTGTCGCCGGCCTCGGTGATGGTTTGAATCGCATAGGCGATCGCCGACATGCCGGATGCCACAGCCAGGGCACCAATACCGCCTTCCATCGCTGCTACGCGTGCCTCCAGCACGGCATTGGTCGGATTCATGATGCGGCTATAGATGTTGCCCGCCACCTTCAGATCAAACAGATCAGCGCCATGCTGGGTGTTGTCAAAGGCGTAGGCCACCGTCTGGTAAATCGGCA
>CAITXW010000188.1 GCA_903896425.1 uncultured beta proteobacterium
GCGCCTCAAGTTCGTCAAAGTATTCCCGATGGAGTACAAGCGCGCGCTGGGTGAGATTCATGCGCGCAAACAGGCGCAGGGCAACCGGTCACAAGGCGCCACCGCCAAAGAGGCAGCATTGGCCAAATAAGCGCGCCAGCGCTCCGGACTGAACGGGGTGCTTGCATCAGCCAAAGACGAAAAGGACAGGAATCATGGGAAAAATCACTGGCTTCATGGAATTGGAGCGCATCGAAGAGGGCTACAAACCGGCGGCCGAGCGCCTCAAGCATTACCGCGAGTTTGTCATCGGTCTGGAAGAGCCGCAGGCCAAGCTGCAGGCGGCGCGCTGCATGGACTGCGGCACCCCGTTTTGTAATAACGGCTGCCCGGTCAACAACATCATTCCGGATTTCAATGACCTGGTTTACCGTGGCGACTGGCAGGCCGCGCTGACGGTGCTGCACAGCACCAACAACTTTCCCGAGTTCACGGGGCGCATCTGCCCGGCACCGTGCGAGGCCGCCTGCACCCTGAACGTGAACGACGCGGCAGTGGGCATCAAGTCGATCGAGCACGCCATCATTGACCGTGGCTGGAGCGAGGGTTGGGTTCAGCCGCAAGCGTCCGCGCACAAGACCGGCAAACGCGTGGCGGTGGTCGGTTCCGGCCCGGCCGGCATGGCCGCAGCCCAGCAATTGGCACGCGTTGGGCATGAGGTCACCGTGTTTGAGAAGAACGACCGCGTCGGTGGTCTGCTGCGCTATGGCATCCCCGATTTCAAGATGGAAAAGTCGCACATCGACCGTCGCGTTGAGCAGATGCAAAAAGAAGGTGTGAGTTTTCGCACCGGCGTGCTGGTGGGTACGCTGCCCAAGGGCAGCAAGGTCACCAATTGGGCCAAGGAAAGCATCAGTCCAGAGCAACTGCAGCAGGACTTTGACGCGGTTGTGCTGGCCGGTGGCGCCGAGCAGTCGCGTGACCTCGCGGTGCCAGGGCGCGAACTTGACGGTGTTCATTTCGCCATGGAGTTTCTGCCACAGCAAAACAAGGTCAATGGCGGCGACAAACTCAAGGGCCAGTTGCGCGCCGATGGCAAGCACGTCATCGTGATTGGCGGCGGCGATACCGGCTCGGACTGTGTTGGCACCAGCAACCGCCACGGTGCGGCCAGCGTCACGCAGTTTGAAGTGATGCCGCAGCCACCGGTGGAAGAAGACCGGCCCATGACCTGGCCCTATTGGCCCTTGAAGCTGCGCACCAGTTCCAGCCATGATGAAGGCTGTCAGCGCGAATTTGCGATCTCCACCAAGGCCTTTGTCGGCGAAAAAGGCAAAGTCACCGGGCTCAAGACGGTGCGCGTCGAGTGGAAGAACGGCAAGATGGTCGAAGTCGTCGGTAGCGAACAGTTGTTCAAAGCCGACCTGGTGCTGCTGGCCATGGGCTTTGTCAGCCCGGTGGCCTCGGTCCTGCAATCCTTTGGTGTGGAGCTTGATGCGCGCGGCAACGCCAAGGCCAGCACCGAAACCGTTGGAGGCTATGCCACCAACGTGAGCAAGGTCTTTGCCGCCGGCGACATCCGGCGCGGCCAGAGTCTGGTCGTGTGGGCCATTCGCGAAGGCCGCCAGGCAGCCCGCGCGGTTGACGAATTCCTGATGGGGCAAAGCAGCCTGCCACGCTGAGGGTTTAGAGTCGGTATTAAGCTTGGAACTCGGGTAATCCCGTATGATCCGGGGTGCCGGGTTCGCCCGGTATTTTTTCTTACCATGGCTGCATCCGCTTCAGAATCCCTTGTCGAACTGCGTCACCTGACCTTTGGGTACGGTGAGCGGGTGATTCTGGACGACATTTCCGTGTCGGTGCCGCGCGGCAAGGTGACTGCGCTAATGGGTGCTTCGGGTGGCGGCAAGACCACCATCCTGCGCCTGATCGGCGGACAAAACCGCGCGCAGTCAGGCCAGATGCTGTTTGATGGGCGGGATATTACGGCCATGGACCAGCCCCAACTCTATGCGGCACGGCGCCGCATGGGTATGTTGTTCCAGTTTGGCGCCCTGTTTGCCGACCTTTCGGTGTTTGAGAATGTTGCTTTTCCGCTGCGCGAACACACCGATTTACCCGAGACTTTGATTCGCGATATTGTGCTGATGAAACTCAACGCGGTTGGCCTGCGCGGCGCCTTTGATCTGATGCCAAGCCAGATTTCGGGTGGCATGGCGCGGCGCGTTGCGCTGGCGCGTGCGATTGCGCTGGACCCCGATCTGGTCATGTACGACGAGCCCTTTTCCGGACTCGATCCGATCTCGACCGGTACCTCGGCTCGCCTGATTCGCCAGCTCAACGACTCGATGGGTCTGACCAGTATTTTTGTCTCGCACGAGTTGGAGCAGACGCTGGCGATTGCCGATCACGTGATCATCCTGGCCAATGGCAAGCTTGCAACCCAGGGCACGCCGGCTGAAGTGCTGCACAGCACCGATCCGCTGGTTTATCAGTATGTCAATGCCTTGTCCGATGGCCCGGTGCGTTTCCATTACCCCGGCCCGTCAGTTGACGTTGATTTTGGTTTGGAGGCCGTTGCATGAGTTGGTACAAACCACGGGATATCGGCTTTGCCGTGCGCTCGCAGCTGGCCGAGTTGGGGCAGGGCGCGCGTTTGTTTGTGCGGCTTCTGAGCACCTTGGGCCCCAGCCTCAAGCGCTTTGGTTTGATCCGGGACCAGATCCATTTCCTGGGCAATTACTCGCTGGCGATCATCGCGGTCTCGGGTCTGTTTGTCGGTTTTGTATTCGGGCTGCAGGGTTACTACACCTTGCAGCGTTACGGCTCCTCGTCGGCGCTTGGGTTGCTGGTGACGCTGACCCTGGTGCGCGAACTCGGGCCGGTGGTGACGGCTTTGCTGTTTGCCGGGCGCGCCGGTACGTCGCTCACGGCCGAGATTGGCCTTATGAAGGCCGGTGAGCAGATCAGCGTCATGGAGATGATGGCGGTGGACCCGGTGCAGCGCGTGCTGGCACCGCGTTTCTGGGCTGGTGTCATCACCATGCCCTTGCTGGCGGCAGTGTTTAGCGCCATGGGCATCATTGGTGGTTGGGCTGTGGGCGTGGTCATGATCGGTGTCGATGGCGGCTCGTTCTGGAGCCAGATTCAGGAAGGCGTCGATGTCTGGCAGGATCTGGGCAACGGTGTCATCAAGAGCATCGTGTTCGGATTTACCGTCACCTTTGTTGCGCTGTTGCAGGGGTTCGACGCCCAGCCCACGCCCGAAGGCGTGGCCAGTGCGACGACCCGTACCGTGGTGGTGTCGTCGCTGGCGGTGTTGGGGCTTGACTTCATCCTGACGGCGATGATGTTTACCATTTGAACCGCTTGCGATTCGGCCCTGTATGCAAGAGATATTTGGATATTGAAAGTTAGGTAGGTGTTTTATGCAACGTTCCAAAAATGATGTCTGGGTTGGGCTTTTTGTCCTGATCGGCGCCGTCGCGATCCTGTTCCTGGCCTTGCAGTCGGCCAATCTGCTGAGTCTGAGCTTTCAGAAGAGCTATACGCTGAGCGCCAAGTTTGACAATATCGGAGGCCTCAAGCCCAAGGCAGCTGTACGCAGCGCCGGCGTGGTGGTGGGTCGGGTCGAAAAAATTTCCTTTGATGACAAGTCGTTTCAGGCCCGTGTCACACTGGCGATGGAGAACCGCTATGCGTTTCCCAAGGACAGTTCACTGAAGATTCTGACCAGTGGACTACTCGGCGAGCAGTACCTTGGTCTGGAGCCGGGTGCGGATGAAAAGACGCTGGCTGAGGGTGATACGGTGAGCAGCACGCAGTCGGCCATGGTGCTCGAGAGCATGATCAGCCAGTTCCTCTACAGCAAGGCGGCCGAGGGTCCTGCAGCCGACGGCGCCAAAGGAAAAAAATGACTGTGCGTTGGGCCTTGTTGATGTCTGCCGATACGGGCCGTGCGCAAGCCCTGCGGGCTGCTGCGGTGTTGCTGATGCTGGCCTTGAGCGCTTGCGCCAGTGGACCCAATGCCAATCCGCGGGATCCGTTAGAGCCCTTTAATCGCGGCGTTTACCGCTTCAACGATGCGGTTGATGGAGCGGTTTTGAAGCCAGTGGCAACCGCTTATCGGGATGTCACGCCGGTGCGCGTGCGTCAGGGCATCAACAACTTTTTTGACAACCTCAGGGATGTCTGGTCATTCGTCAACAACAGCCTGCAGTTCAAAGGCCAGGCCGCCTTCGACAGCCTGCGGCGCGTTGGTGTGAATACATTTCTTGGCTGGGGCGGCGTGTTCGATGTGGCGACCGAGATGGACATCGAAAAACACACTCGAGATTTTGGCCATACGCTGGGCTATTGGGGCGTCGCGCCAGGTCCTTATCTGGTGTTGCCTTTACTCGGGTCGTCCAGCTTGCGCGATGCGGCGGCCCTGCCGGTGGACTGGAAGGGCGATCTGGTCTCCGCTGTTTCGCACGTCCCGACCCGTAATACGGCGACTGTTGTCAGAGTCGTTGACCAGCGCTCCGACCTGCTCAAGGCCGGTAACATGCTGGAGGAAGCGGCGCTGGATCGCTACAGTTTCATGCGGGATGCCTATTTGCAGCGCCGGCGCAGTGTGATTTTTGATGGCAACCCGCCCGAGGAAGAGTTGGAACCGGGGGTGACCGGTCCGGCCGAGTCAACCCAGCCTGAAGTGGCCCCCAAGCCAACCAATGAAGCCGCTCAAACGTTGAGCAATGCCGGAGTCTCCGGAGAAGAGAAAGTCAAACCATGAAGACTGCGTTTTCACGTCGATTGTTTGCTCTGTTGCTGCTGGGCGTCGCCACTCTGCTGGTATTGCCGGCGCGTGCAGCGGACGAGGCAGCCGATGCCCTGATCAAGCGTTTATCAACCGAAGTGCTCGACAACATCAAGGCCGACAAAGCCATCCAGAGCGGCGACCTGTCGCGCATTATTGCGCTGGTCGATCTCAAGATCATGCCGAATGTGAACTTTCAGCGCATGACGGCGATGGCCGTTGGACCGGCCTGGCGCCAGGCCACGCCAGAGCAGCAAAAGCACCTTCAGGACGAATTCAAGATTCTGCTGGTTCGCACTTACGCGGGCGCGTTGACCCAGGTCAGCGATCAGATCATCGCCATCAAGCCCATGCGTGCGGCAGCGGAAGACAAGGAAGTGGTGGTACGCACCGAAGTCAAGGGCCGTGGCGACGCCATACAGCTTGACTACCGGCTGGAAAAGACGCCGGGTGAAGGTGCGGGCTGGAAGATATTCAACATGAACGTGTTGGGTGTCTGGCTGGTGGAAACCTACCGCAGCCAGTTTGCCCAGGAGATCAGCGCCAAGGGCATCAACGGCCTGATTACCACGCTGACCGAGCGTAACAAAACCAACGCCAGGAAGGGCTGAACGTGCTGGTCCTGCCGCAAGAATTGACGCACATCGAGGCCAATGCCTGCCTGCGCATGCTGGTGCAGGGTATGCGTTCCCAGACCGGTGCCGATGTGGTGGTAGACGCAACGGGGCTGAGTCAATTTGACTCGTCGGCTCTGGCCGTCCTGCTTGAATTCCGGCGCGAGAGTCTGGCACTGGGCAAGCGTTTTTCGATCCGTGGCCTGCCGACTCGTTTGCATGACCTGGCGGCGCTGTATGGCATCGTTGAACTGCTCTCGCCCGTTTGAATTCTGTGATGCCCGCCATTTCCTTTCGGTCGGTCTCCAAGGCCTATCCTTCATCGCGTGGACCCAAGGGCAGCACTTTTCTGGCGCTCGATCAGGTCAGCTTCGATATCGAGCAGGGTGAGTTTTTCGGTCTGCTCGGCCCCAACGGTGCCGGCAAGACCACGCTGATCAGCATTCTGGCCGGACTGATACGCGCCAGTGCCGGACAGATTTCGGTACTTGGTCACGATGTGGCACGTGACTACGCGCAAGCGCGTCGCAGTCTGGGTGTGGTGCCGCAGGAACTCGTGTTTGATCCTTTTTTCAATGTGCGCGAAGCGCTGCGTTTCCAGTCCGGTTATTTCGGTATGAGGCGCAACGATGACTGGATTGATGAATTGCTCGACAGCCTGGGCCTGACCGACAAGGCCAGCGTCAATATGCGGGCGCTTTCGGGCGGCATGAAACGTCGCGTGCTGGTGGCGCAGGCGCTGGTGCACAAGCCGCCGGTGATCGTGCTCGACGAGCCCACCGCCGGTGTTGACGTCGAGTTGCGCCAGACGCTTTGGCAGTTCATTGCCAAGCTCAACAAACAGGGCAGCACGGTTTTGCTCACCACCCATTACCTGGAAGAAGCCGAAGCCTTGTGCAGCCGCATCGCCATGCTCAAGACCGGACGTGTGGTGGCGCTCAACCACACCAGCGAGTTGCTCAAGGCAGCGTCGAGCAATGTGCTGCGTTTCAAGGTCGACAGCGAACTGCCGACTGAGTTGGCGGCGCAGGCCCGTATCACCGGGCGCATCGTGCAGTTTCCAGCACACGATGCCCACGAGATCGAGCGTTTCCTGGCGGCGGTGCGCCAGGCTGGTCTGACAGCGCAGGATGTTGAAATTCGCAAGGCTGATCTGGAAGACGTGTTTCTTGAGGTCATGACACAAAACAAGGACTCCGTTCACGCGGTGGGTTTGCCATGAATGGATGGCAAACACTTTTGTACAAGGAAGTGCTGCGCTTCTGGCGCGTTGCGTTCCAGACCATCGCCGGGCCGGTGCTCACGGCCATGCTTTACCTGCTGATTTTTGGGCATGCACTGGAGTCGCACGTCAAGGTTTACGGTCAGGTCAGCTACACCGCTTTTCTGGTGCCGGGCCTGGCCATGATGAGCCTGCTGCAAAACGCTTTCGCCAACAGTTCCTCGTCACTGATCATGAGCAAGGTCATGGGCAATCTGGTGTTCCTGATGCTCACGCCCCTGTCTTACATGAACTGGTTTGTCGCCTACGTTGGCGCGGCCGTGATTCGTGGCTTGGTCGTTGGCATGGGCGTGTTCGCAGTATCAGCCTTGTTCACCGATATCAGTTTCGTTGCACCGCTGTGGATTCTGGCTTTTGGCGTGCTCGGCGCGGCCCTGATGGGAACACTGGGCCTGATCGCCGGTCTGTGGGCAGAAAAGTTCGACCAACTCGCAGCCTTTCAGAATTTTGTCGTCATGCCCATGACTTTCCTGAGCGGTGTTTTTTATTCGATTCATTCGTTGCCGCCGGTGTGGCAAACGGTGAGTCATCTGAACCCGTTCTTCTACATGATCGACGGTTTCCGCTACGGTTTCTTTGGTATCAGTGATGTGTCACCCTGGCTCAGTCTGGCCGTTGTTGGCGGCGCACTGGCTGTCATCAGCGCGCTGGCCGTGACCTTGCTGCGCAGCGGCTACAAAATTCGCAGTTAAGCTGTGCAACTATTTCTGATTGGACGATCGAGATGAATGCAGACCAGATCAAGAACCTGATTGCCGCCAATCTGGCGTGCCAGCACATTAGCCTGGACGGCGATGGACGGCATTGGTTCTCCACCATTGTGTCCGCCGCGTTTGAAGGCAAGCGCGCGATTGCGCGCCACCAGATGGTCTATGCCACGCTGGGTGAAAAAATGAAGACCGACGAGGTGCATGCGCTGTCGATCAAAGCCTATACGCCGGCCGAGTGGGCGGCGCTGCCCCGATAAGAATGGATGCAGACCGTCTGCCGTGCAGGGGTCCTCTTTTTTGAAAGAATGAAATGATCACGCTTGCTTTGTCCAAGGGCAGAATATTTGAAGAAACCCTGCCGCTGCTGCGCGCCGCTGGCATCGAGGTGCTGGAAGATCCGGAAAAATCGCGCAAGCTCATTCTCGCCACGAATCAGGCTGACGTGCGTGTGCTGGTGGTTCGCGCCACCGATGTGCCGACCTATGTGCAGTACGGCGGCGCCGATCTGGGCATCACCGGCAAGGACACGCTGCTCGAGCACGGCAGCGACGGCCTGTACCAACCGCTTGACTTGCAGATTGCCAAGTGCCGCATCAGTGTGGCGGTGCGCGCCGATTTCGATTACGCCTCTGCCGTCAAGCAGGGCTCGCGCCTGAAGGTGGCCACCAAGTACGTGGCAATCGCGCGCGAGTTCTTCGCCACCAAAGGCGTGCACGTCGATCTGATCAAGCTCTACGGCAGCATGGAACTCGCACCCCTGGTCGGTCTGGCGGACGCCATCGTCGATCTGGTTTCCACCGGCAACACACTCAAGGCCAATCATCTGATTGAGGTTGAGCGCATCATGGACATCAGCTCACGCCTGATCGTGAATCAGGCTGCGCTCAAGCTCAAGCAAGCACCGATTCGCCGCATCATTGACGCCTTTGCTGCGGCGCTTCCCGCATAGATCATTGACATTTCCGTCTGCCATTGCCATGACGCTCAAAGCATCCCCCGCCCGTTTGTCCACTGCCAGCGCCAGCTTCGAGGCTGAGTTCAAGGCGCGGCTGCACTGGTCGGCGCAGGCGGACGGCGAAATCGAGCAGCGCGTGGCCGACATCCTGGCCGACGTGCAGCTGCGCGGCGATGCCGCGGTGCTGGACTACACGGCGCGCTTCGACGGCGTGCAGGTGAGCTCGATGGCTGCGTTGGAGTTGACGCAAGCCGAACTCAAAGCCGCTTTCGATTCGATTCCCTGCGCCCAGCGTGAGGCCCTGCAGGCAGCGGCCCGGCGCGTGCGAAGCTACCACGAAGCGCAGAAAAAGGCCTGCGGCGAGAGCTGGAGCTACCACGACGAGGACGGCTCGCTGTTGGGGCAGAAGGTCACGCCGCTGGACCGTGTCGGCATCTACGTCCCTGGCGGCAAGGCGGCTTACCCGTCGAGCGTGCTGATGAACGCTATTCCGGCGCACGTTGCGGGTGTTGCCGAGATCATCATGGTGGTTCCCACACCCCGAGGTGAAAAGAACGCGCTGGTGCTGGCGGCGGCCTATGTGGCGGGCGTGTCCCGTGCCTTCACCATTGGCGGTGCGCAGGCAGTGGCAGCGCTGGCCTATGGCACGGCCACCATCCCGAAGGTGGACAAGGTCACCGGCCCTGGCAATGCCTATGTGGCAGCAGCCAAGCGCCGTGTTTTTGGCACGGTCGGCATCGACATGATTGCCGGCCCGAGCGAAATTCTGGTGCTGGCCGATGGCACAACGCCGCCCGACTGGGTGGCGATGGATTTGTTCAGTCAGGCCGAACATGACGAACTGGCACAGAGCATTCTGCTGTGCCCGGATGCCGGCTATATCGAGCAGGTGCAGGCCTCCATCGACCGCCTGCTGCCGGCCATGCCACGGCGCGCGATCATCACCCAATCGCTCAATGACCGTGGTGCCTTGATCCTCACGCGCAGCATGGAAGAAGCCTGCGAGATCAGCAACCGGGTCGCGCCCGAACACCTGGAAGTCAGCAGCCAAGCGCCGCAGCGCTGGGAGCCACTGCTCAAACACGCTGGCGCCATTTTCCTGGGTGCCTATACCAGTGA
>CAITXW010000189.1 GCA_903896425.1 uncultured beta proteobacterium
CTGGAAAGCATGGCGCAAGCCTGCAGCCTGGGTGCGCGGCTCATGCGGCGTACGCGCGTGGTCGGATTCGAGCGCGACGGGCGGCGCATCTGCGCGGTGCGCGTGCAGTCCCTTGCCGGCGGGCCGGAACTGCGCATCGAAGCGGCGCAAGTGGTCAATGCCGCGGGCGCCTGGGCCCGCGAGGTGGCGCTGCTGGCCGGCGCGTTGATCGCGATGACGTATTCCAAGGGCACGCTGCTGGTCACGCATACACGGCTGGCCAGCCGCGTCGTCAATCGTCTGCGCCGGCCCAGCAACGGCGACATTCTGATGCCGGGCGGTACGGTCTCCATCATTGGTACCACGTCAACGCGGGTTGACACGCTGGACGACATTCGCCCCACAACAGCCGAGGCCGATCTGATCATTGCCGAAGCCGCGCCGATGCTACCGGCGCTGACGAGCGCGCGCTTTATCCGCGCTTACGCCGGTGTGCGTCCGCTGCTGGGCAGTGCGGGTGCCGACAGCCGCGCCGTCTCGCGCGGCTTTGCCCTGTTTGACCACGAGGAACACGGTCTGGACAACTTCGCCACCCTCACCGGCGGCAAGCTCACCACCTGCCGCTTGATGGCCGAACGCGCCGCCGATCTGGTCTGCAAGCGACTGGGCGTCACAAGGCCCTGCCTCACCGCCACAACGCTGTTGCCGCACGCGGCCGAGAGTGCCTGGACCGCGCCGGGTCACTCGGCGCGCGAGTG
This sequence comes from uncultured beta proteobacterium, assembly GCA_903896425.1. GTDB lineage: Bacteria > Pseudomonadota > Gammaproteobacteria > Burkholderiales > Burkholderiaceae_C > Rhodoferax. Next base: position 738 of record CAITXW010000189.1, read on the forward strand.
GCTGCGTTCGCACAAAGCGGATGACACGCTGCTGTGCGAATGCGAAATGGTGCAGGGTAGTGCGGTTGACGCGATCTACGCTGCGCTGCGCGCCGCCGGCGACACCCCGACACTGACTGACATCGGCCTGCGCAGCCGTGTTGGCAAGGGCGCCTGCCAGGGCGCTTTCTGTGGCCTGCGCACCGTGGCGCACCTGTATCAAACTGGCGACTTCCAGGCGCAGCGGGGCCTGGCCGAGATCGCTGATTTTTTCAGCGAACGCTGGCGCGGCCAGCTTCCCGTTTTGTGGGGCGAGCAACTGGCGCAGGCGGAGTTGGCCGAAGCGCTGCATTGCGGATTGTTCGGCGAAGAGTTGCGCCAGGCCACGCTGCTCGCGGATATTGCGCGTGAGGTCAAGCCGTGAGCGACGCAGCAGCCAAGCGCTACGACGTCGCCGTGATCGGCGCCGGCATGGCGGGCATGGCGGCTGCGCTGTTTGCCGCCGAGCGGGGCTTGTCGTGCATCCAGATCGGCAGTGGTGGCGGCATTCTGTTTGCAAGCGGCTTGCTGGATCTGTTGGCGGTACAGCCAGTGGCGCAGCATCGGCTGTGGCAATCGCCTTATGACGCTCTCGCGGCGCTTGCGCGCGAGCAGCCCGGGCATCCGCTGGCACGGGTCGATCCCGCCTCGGTCCGCACGGCGTTCGAGACCTTTGTTGCGGCCCTGCGTTCTGCCGGTCTCGCCTATGCGCCGCTGGGTGAGCGCAACAGCCATGTGATCACATCGATCGGCAGCGTCAAGACCAGCTACGGCGTGCCGCTGACGATGGTCGCCGGCGTAGCCGCGCTGGAGCGCCGTCTGCCCTGCCTGCTGGTGGACTTTCGTGGCCTGCGCGAGTTCAGCGCACGCCAGATCGTTGAGACGCTAGCCCATGAATGGCCAGCGCTGCGACAGCAGCGCATCGAGTTTCCGGGCTTTGAAGCCGTGCCCGAGTTGTACGCCGCCCACCTTGCGCGGGCTCTGGAAAATCGCGAGACGCGCGAGCGCACGATTGCGCTGATCAAACCGCTGCTGGGTGATGCGTGCGTGGTCGGGCTTCCGGCGCTCTTGGGTCTGGGGCAGTCGAGCGCGGTGCACGCAGCCTTCGAGGCCGGCTTGGGGCTGCCGGTGTTCGAGATCCCCACCATGCCGACATCGGTGCCCGGGCTGCGGCTGCTGGGCGCGCTGGAAGCCGTCATGTCGGCGCGCGGCGTGACGCGACGCCAACTCTCCAGCGTGTGTGATCTGACGTTTGATGGCGGCACGGCCACGCTGGACCTCAATGGCGCGCCCGGCGGCGAGCGCATCCAGGCTAGAGCGGTGGTGCTGGCAAGCGGGCGCTTTAGCGGGCGCGGGCTCACGGCCGATCGGCAATCGGTGCGCGAGAGCATCCTCGGCTTGCCGGTGCAGCAACCGCCTGCGCGTGAGGACTGGCACCAGCGTGACTTTCTCGATCCGGCAGGCCACGCCATCAACAGCGCCGGTTTGATGACGGACGAGGCCTGGCGGCCGCTTGATGCGAGTGGCAAGCCGGCTTGGGCGAAGCTGTTCGCCATCGGCTCCATCCTGGCCGAACAGGACTGGATGCGCGCCAAGTGCGGCTCGGGGCTTGCGATTGCGACGGCCTGGGCGGCGGTTGAACAGATCACGCAACAACTGCACGAGGCGCCCTAGCACCATGTCTCGCGCACTCTTTCACGCCGCCTTGTACGCATCGCTGCTGCTGTGCGCCCTGGGCCTGCTGTGGCGCATGTCGGCTTGGTACCGTCTGCGTATCGGGCCTGACGTGCAGACGGTGACGCTGGCGCAGCGCTTGCAGGCCTTGCTGCGCGGCGCGGCGACGCTGTTGAGTCGGCGCGTGTTGCACATCCTGGGCGCCCTGTTTTTCGACGTGCTGCTGCAGCGCCGCCTGTATCGCATTGACAAGTCGCGTTGGCTGGCGCACCTGCTGATGTTTGTTGGCTTCATGGCATTGCTGCTGATGCACGCGCTGGCGGCCGTCGTGAGCGTGAAGCTGTTCCCGGGCTACGAGGCCACGCGCAATCCCTATCTCTTCCTGCGCAATCTGTTCGGGGCCATGACGCTGCTTGGGCTCGCACTCTATTTGCTCGGGTTGTGGCGCCGGCGTACGCGCTTTGCACCGCCACGCCCCGCCATGGCGGCGGCCTTTGTCGCGCTGCTGGGTTTTGTTCTGCTGACGGGTTTTCTGCTGGAAGCGAACAAGATCGTCTCGCCGCAGGTTTTCTACCGCATGGCCAAAGAGTACAACGGCAGCGCCGATCCGGTTGCGCTCAAGCCGCTGCGTGCCTTCTGGGCTGGCGAGTTCGGCGTGGCCTTTGACGATTTGAAGGAGCCAATCACACCGGAACTGCTGCAGCAGGGCCGCGTCCTGCATGAGGCCGAATGCGAAACCTGTCACGCCGCCGCAACATCGGCTTTTGTCTCTTACCCGCTGTCGCGCGCGCTGGCACCACTGGCGCGTGGGCTGGACGCGGGAGCGGCGCCTGCGTGGCTGCTTTATCTGCACGTCTTCGCCTGTTTCATCGGCCTGGCGACGCTGCCGTTCACGCGCTTCTTCCATGCTGTGGCGGCGCCGGTCAACCTGCTGGTCCATAGCGCCCCGCCGCGTCAGGCGTTGCCCAGCGCTGCGCGCGCAACGCGGCGCGCACTGGCGTTGGACGCGTGCGTGGGCTGCGGCATCTGCGATGTACGCTGCGCGGTAGCTCCGCTGGCGCGCTATCAGGACAACCGCTATTGGCTGCCCTCGCACAAGCTCAGCGCCACCGGCGCGCTGGCCCGTGCTCGCTTTCCGTTTGGACACAAGGCGGATGCCGCAGGCGCCGCGGCCCTGCGTGTTGCCGAAGGCGCTTTCGGCTGCACCGACTGCGCGCGCTGCAGCAGCGTTTGCCCGGTAGGGCTGGACTTGCAAGACCTGTGGCCCGCAGGGCGTGGCGATCTGGCCGCTGCCGGCCACCCCGCACCGGCGCAGTGGGTGCAGGCACGCCCGGCCTTGGCCTGGGCCGAGTCCTTGCAGAGCGATGTCTGGCCACACAGTTTTTCGGACCCGGACGCGCTGGACGCGCCACTCTCAGCGAACCGCGCCAGCTTCTCGCGCTGTGTGCAGTGCCAGACCTGCACCAACGTTTGCCCGGTGGTGGCGCACAGCATCGACCCTGCCAGCGCCGTCGATCTGACACCGCAGAAGGTGATGAACCTGCTGCGCCTGGGCCTGCGCGACCTCACCCTGGGTTCACGCATGGTCTGGAGTTGCGCCACCTGGTACCAGTGCCAGGAGCACTGCCCGCACGGCATACGCGTGGCCGACATCATGGTCGAGTTGCGCGCGTTGGCGGTGCAGCGACTGGGCAGCGTGCGCAGCCAGAAGGAAGTCTCATGAAATACGCGTTGTTCCTGGGCTGCAAGATCCCGTCCCTTTTGCCGGCCTACGCCGCTTCAACCCGCGCTGTGTTGCAGCACCTGGGCTTCACGCTGATCGATTTGGACTTTGACTGCTGCGGTTACCCGGCACGCAGCGTGAGCCGCGATGCTTTCGTGCTGGCCGCTGCCCGCAATCTGGCGCTGGCCGAGCGCGCTGGCCTGAATGTGCTGACGCCTTGCGCCTGCTGCTTCGGCACGCTGCGCCATGCGACCACGTTTCTGGATGAAGACGCAGCACTGCGCGCGCGCACCACACAGGCGCTGGCCGCCGAGGGTCTGAGCTGGTCGGGAACGGTCGAGATTGAGCACGTCTTGCCAGTGCTGGCGCGCGTGATTGGTGTTGACGTATTGGCTGAGGCAGTGCGTACTCCGCGCACCGGTCTGCGTGTTGCCGCCCAGTACGGCTGCCACACGCTGCGCCCGAGCAACGTGGCACGCTTTGACAACCCGCTGGCGCCAACGATCTTCGAAGACCTGATCCGCCTGACCGGCGCCACGCCGATCGACTGGCCGCGCAAACTCGACTGCTGTGGCGACCCGCTGCATGAAGCCAACACGGCGCTGTCAGAGCAAATCACACGCGCCAAGATCACCGACGCGCTGGCCAGCGGTGCCGAAGTGATGTGCACCGCCTGCCCGCACTGCCATCTGCGCTTCGATGGCGTGCAAACGCTGCCGTCCGACACGGCCGATGCGTCAATCCGCACGCTGCTCTACACCCAGCTTCTGGGCTTGGCGCTGGGCTTGCCGGAGAAATCTCTCGGGCTATAGGCTTCTGGTGACACGAATGTCAGTCGCGATGTCGACGGTGCTGAACGTCGATGGTCACAAATGAATGTCAGGTCCGGGGAAAGTTGTGGACCTGGTTGCAGCGGAAGCGGTCTTTGATGCTGGGGGGCCGATGACGCTGGGGCAGATGGCTCCGCGAATGTCCCCCGGCCTGCGGCCTCCTCCTTTATTTGGCAAAACCCCAAGTCCACGCTGCGCCATCCGCCTCACCATCATCTTCAAGCAGCCGTGTTGGCAGGCAAGGGATGGATACCTGTCAATTAA
>CAITXW010000190.1 GCA_903896425.1 uncultured beta proteobacterium
CCCGATGGTGCGGGGCCGTCTGCTCAAGCTCTGGCGCGAGGCGCGTCTCTCAAACGATCCGGTCGATGCATGGGCTTCGATTGCCCAGTCCGATGCCAAACGCAAGGACTACCAGAGCGTGCGCGGCCTGGGTGGCTTTGTGCGCTCGAGCTGGGACGAAGTCAACGAGATGGTGGCTGCAGCCAATGTCTACACCATCAAGAAGCACGGGCCGGACCGCATCATCGGCTTCTCGCCGATCCCTGCCATGTCGATGGTTTCGTACGCAGCCGGCAGCCGCTACCTGAGCCTGATCGGCGGCGTCAGCATGAGTTTTTACGACTGGTACTGCGACCTGCCGCCGGCCAGCCCGCAGATCTGGGGCGAGCAGACCGACGTGCCGGAATCGGCCGACTGGTACAACTCCAGCTACATCATTGCCTGGGGCTCCAACGTGCCGCAAACGCGCACGCCCGATGCGCACTTCTTCACCGAGGTGCGCTACAAGGGCACCAAGACGGTGGCGGTGACGCCCGACTATTCGGAAGTGGCCAAGCTCTCCGACATCTGGATGAAGCCCAAGCAAGGCACCGACGCTGCCGTCGCCATGGCAATGGGGCACGTCATCCTGAAAGAGTTCTACTTCCCGGACAAGGCGGACGAACGCCGGGCCGCCCCAAGTTCGTCCAGCCCCCTCGGGGGGCAGCCGCCAGCAGGCGGCGTGGGGGCTCGCACCACGCGTAGCGCCTACTTCGACAACTACGTGCGCCGCTACACCGACATGCCGATGTTGGTGATGCTCAAGGAACATCAACTACCGAGCGGCGAAACGGTGCTGGTGCCGGACCGCTACCTGCGCGCCTCCGACTTCAACGGCAAGCTTGGCGCCGCCAACAACCCCGAATGGAAAACGGTTGCGCTCGACGAGAGCGGCAAGGTTGTGCTGCCGATGGGTGCCATCGGTTTTCGCTGGGGTGCGGACGGCCGCGCCGACCAGGGTCAGTGGAATCTGCAGGCCAAGGAAGCACGCCATGGCAATGATGTCAAGCTCAAGCTCACGGTGATGGAAGGCGAAAACGCCAGCAGCGAAACGGCCAAGGTCGGCTTTCCCTACTTCGGCGGCATCGAGAGCGAACACTTCCCAAACAACGCCTCCGGTGACGCCAGCAACAACGTGCTGGTACGCACGGTGCCGGTGCAGCGCATTGCGCTGGGCAAGGAAGGCGACAAGCGCGAGGCGCTGGTGGCCACCGTGTTTGACCTGCAGGTTGCCAACTACGGCGTGGCGCGCGGCCTGCCGGGCGAGATGGCAGCGAAGGACTTCAACGACGACACGCCCTACACACCGGCCTGGCAGGAACGCATCACCGGCACGCCGCGCGAGCAGCTGATCACGGTGGCGCGCCAGTTTGCCGACAACGCCGACAAGACGCAGGGCAAGTCGATGGTCATCATCGGCGCGGCCATGAACCACTGGTACCACGCCGACATGAACTACCGTGGCGTCATCAACATGCTGATGATGTGCGGCTGCATCGGCCAAAGCGGC
>CAITXW010000191.1 GCA_903896425.1 uncultured beta proteobacterium
ATGGTGGCGATATCGCCCTGAACGGTGTATTCGGCGGTCATGCTTGCTTTCCTCTGAGGTGAAAATAGTACGGTCGTTCTTTTTTGGCGATTGTATCGCCGGTCCGGATCATGGCCAGTGGTTTTGTCACGCCTGGGACAAAGCGCTCAGACCTCCAGCCACTCCTTGCGGATGTAGTTGTCCTGCCGGAGTTCGTCTGGTGTGCCCGTGAAAACGATGCTGCCATGGCCCATGACCATGCAGCGATCCGAAATGTCCATGGCAATCGTCAGTTTCTGCTCGATCAGCAGCACCGAAATGCCGCGCTTCTTGAGTTCCTTCAGGTACTGTGCCACCAGCTCGACGATCTTGGGCGCCAGACCTTCGGTCGGCTCGTCGATGATGATCAGATCAGGGTCACCCATCAGCGTGCGGCACAGCGTGAGCATCTGTTGCTCGCCACCCGACATGACACCGGCCAGCGTGTTCTTGCGTTCCTCAAGGCGCGGGAACATCTGGTACATGTCAGCGAGCGACCAGCGACCGGTCTTGCGTGCGCTTTTTTGCCCCAGGTACAGGTTCTGCTCGACCGTCAGCGTCGGAAAAATATCGCGACTCTCGGGCACATAGCCGATGCCCAGGTGAGCAATCTCATAGGTGCGCTTGCCCGTGATTTCCTGACCCTTCCAGAGCACCGAGCCGTGGCAGTCCACCAGACCCATGATGGCCTTGGCCGTGGTCGAGCGCCCCGAGCCGTTGCGCCCCAGCAGCGCTGTGATCTCGCCCTCGTGCACCTCGAAATGAACGCCGTGCAGAACATGGCTCTTGCCGTAAAAGGCGTGCAGGTTGTCAATTTTTAGCATGGTCAGTGTCCCCCCGCCTGTGAATCCGCGACGGATGAGCCAAGGTAGGCTTCCTGCACGCGCGGGTTGGCACGCACGGCTTCGGGTGTGTCGTAGGCCAGCAGTTCACCGTAGACCACCACCGCAATCTTGTCTGCCAGCCCGAACACCACGCCCATGTCGTGTTCCACCGTCAACAGGGTCTTGCCGACGGTCACGTCCTTGATCAGCTTGATAAAGCGGCTGGTCTCGGACTTGCTCATGCCGGCCGTGGGTTCATCGAGCAGGATGACCTTGGCGCCGCCGGCGATTGTGATGCCAATCTCGAGCGCGCGCTGCTCGGCGTAGGTCAGATTCATGGCCAAGGTGTCGTGCTTCTTGTCGAGCTTGACCATCTCCATCAACTCCTCGGTGCGCTCGTTGGCATCCTTCAGATCGGCCAAAAATTTCCAGAAGCTGTAGCGGTAGCCCAGGCTCCAGAGCACGCCGCAGCGCAGGTTTTCAAACACGCTGAGCTTGGGAAAGATATTGGTGATCTGGAAGCTGCGCGACAGGCCCATGCGGTTGATCTCGAATGGCTTCTTGCCGCTGATACGGTCCCCGTTGAGCAGCACTTCACCGCTGCTGGGCTCAAAGCGCCCACTGATGAGGTTGAACAGGGTTGACTTGCCGGCGCCGTTGGGGCCGATGATGCCAACACGCTCGCCGGCGGGAATCGCCAGGTTGATACCGCGAATGATTTCGGTCTTGCCAAAACTCTTGCGCAAGTCCTTGAGTTCCAGGGCGTAGCTCATAGCGCAGCCCTGCGCTTGATTTCTTTCTCAATGTCTTCCTGAATCTGGCCCCATTCCTTGGCGAACTGGCGCCGACACAACTCGAACAGACCAAGGCCAGTCAGCATGACAAAGATCGAACCAAACCAGCTGTCGACTCCCTTGGCATCAAGGTTCATCGCCAGGAAACGCAACTCCGAGCCCAACGCTGAATTGAGTTGCAGGTGGTAGACCATCTCGACCATGGCGGCAGCGCCCAGCAGGGTAACGATGGCCGTCACCGCCAGCGCCAGATAACTGACCCACAGACGCCGCAAAAAGCCATACATCGCCACGCGCAGATTCATCATGATGAGCGAGGCGACACCGCCGGGTGCATACATCACCATGAACAAAAAGATCAGGCCCAGATACAGCAGCCAGGCCTTGGTGAACTCGCTGAACAGGACGAAGGCCAGCACCATCAGGATAGCGCCAATGATGGGGCCGAAGAAGAAGGTGGCACCGCCGAGAAACGTGAACAGCAAATAGGCACCGGAGCGCGCTGCGCCCACCACCTCGGCCGTCACGATCTCAAAATTGAGCGCGCCCAGTCCGCCTGAAATGCCGGCAAAGAATCCGGCGATGATGAAGGCCGTGTAGCGGATGCGCTGCGTGTTGTAGCCGACAAACTCAACGCGCTCCGGGTTGTCACGCACGGCGTTGAGCATGCGCCCCAGCGGCGTACGCGTGAAGGCATACATCGCGGCGACACAGAAAAAGGTGTAGATCGCGATCAGGTAGTAAACCTGAATTGGCGGCCCATAAGTGATGCCCATGAAAGCCTTACCGGTAACCCGATTGCCCGAGACGCCGCCCTCGCCGCCGAAGAACTCCGGAATCATCAGGGACATGGCAAAGACCAGTTCCCCCATGCCCATGGTGATCATGGCAAACGTAGTGCCGGCCTTGCGCGTCGTCACATAACCGAGCAAGGCCGCAAAGCCCATGCCGGAGAGACCACCGGCCAGCGGCACGAGCGCCACCGGCATTGGCAACGAACCATCGGTGATGCTGTTGAGTGCGTGAATCGCGAGAAAAGCACCCAGGCCGGTGTAAACCGCATGGCCAAAGCTCAGCATACCGCCCTGCCCCAGCAACATGTTGTAGGACAGGCAGGCAATGATGGCAATGCCCATCTGCGACAGGATGGTGCTGGCCAGACTGCTGCTGAAAAACAGCGGTATCACGGCCAACAGCAAGGCAAACAGGCTCCAGATCAACCAGCGGCCCACATTGAGTGGTTTGAATTCGTAGGTGGTTCGCATGGCTCAGCCCTCCCGCGTGCCGAGCAGGCCTTTGGGCCGGAAAATCAGGATCAGCACCAGGAACAGGTAGGGCAGAATCGGCGCCACCTGCGACAGGGTCAGCTTGATGAACGAGTTTTGCAATGCGCCACTGCTCAAGCTCAGCCCCAGTTGACCGGCCAGCGTGCCCAGCGAGTAGTCAAAGGCAACGGCAAAAGTCTGAATCAGCCCGATCAGCACCGAGGCCAGAAAAGCGCCGGGTAAAGAACCCATGCCGCCGACCACCACCACGACAAAGATCACCGAACCCACCGTGGCCGCCATCGCCGGCTCGGTCAGGAAAGTGCTGCCGCCAATGACACCGGCCAGACCGGCCAGACCGGCACCGGCGCCAAACACCAGCATGACCAGCGCGACCAGCATCATGAAGGCGCGCGTGGCTGGGAATGGTGAACAAACGACGCGCACCGCCGCGTCAGCCGAACTGCACAGTTCAGCCGGCGCCACACCCCAGAGCAGACTCAGGCCCTTGAGCGAATGGTTGATCAGGGTGAAAGCCGGCCCCTGCAACAGCTCGGGCGGACGGAATTCAATCGCGATGCGGCCCCAGATCAGCTGCACCAGTTCAAGCACCACGTAGGACAAACCAAAAGTGATCAGCAATTCCGGCACGTGGCCAAACTTGTGAACCTTGCGCAGGAAATGGCGCTCAAACAAAGCGCCCAGGCCGCCCACCACCAGCGGCGCCAGAATCAGCGCCGGCCAGAAACCCACCAACTGCGAAACCGTGTACCCAACGTAAGCACCCAGCATATAAAAGAGATCGGAAGAGCACACG
>CAITXW010000192.1 GCA_903896425.1 uncultured beta proteobacterium
CGCTTTCACGTACTCGGCGGCCCACTTCTCGTTCTCAAACCAACTGGCACCGGCGGCCTCTGTCACGCGCAACACCTTGTCTGCCGTCAGAACCTTGCCGCTGGCACGCAGTGGCTCGCATTCCAGCGCCGTGAACTGCGCGTCGAGCCAGGCACGAGCGGCATCGCTTGCCAATGGCGGAGCATCGTCAACGTGAAAATGGAATTCAACCCCTTTTTCCAGAAAAACCAATACCTGACTGCGCATGAAAAACACCTCTTATGTTGATAACCGAGAGTTTCGCCGAATTGGCAGCAAAAAAATAGAGAAAACGCTCCCCAATCACTTAATTTTGGCTCGCGGATGCGCTGCATCATAGGCTTTGGCCAGATGCTGGAAGTCAAGCCGGGTGTAGACCTGCGTGGTGGTGATGCTGGCGTGCCCCAGCAACTCCTGCACACCACGCAAATCGCTGCTCGACTGCAGCACATGGCTGGCAAACGAATGACGCAGCATGTGCGGGTGCACCGGCACCTCCAGTCCAGCCTGCAGACTGCGCTGGCGCAGGCGTTGCCAGATCGACTGCGCCGTCAAACGCGTACCGTTGCGCCCGATGAACAAAGCGTCCGAAGTGGCACGCCGCGCTGGCTCTGAAGCCGGCAAGCGCAAGACCAGCCAGCGCTGCAGAGCCTCCAACGCCTTGGCGCCGACCGGCACACTGCGCCGCTTGGAACCCTTGCCCAGCACGTGTGCTTCACCCGCCTGCAAATCAATCCAGCCGCGGGCGCCGGGGCTGGCAACCGCATCGAGCCCGGTCAACTCGCCCACACGCAGACCGGCGCCATAGAGCAACTCAACCATGGCGGCATCGCGCGCTTCGAGCCAGGGATTACTGACCTCGCTGCTGAAACTCGCCAGTTGCACCGCCTGGTCCACGCTCAGGGCCTTGGGCAGCGGCTTGCCGGACTTCGGTGCGCGCACGTCCTGCACCGGGTTGCTGGCGACCAAACCCTGACGCCCGAGCCAGACGTAAAAGCCGCGCCAGCCCGACAGGATCAACGCGATGCCGCGGCCGCTGCGCCCGCCGCTGTGCATTTGCGCCACCCAACGCCGGATATGGCTGTTTTGCACCGTCAGTAGTTCGACCTTGGCTTGGGCTGCGTACGCCGTCAGCTTTTCCAGATCCAGTGCATAAAGTTCCACCGTGCGCTGCGCCAAGCGCTTTTCAACGCGTACGTGCTCCAGATACCGCTCGACAAGCGCTTCCAATTGATTACCTGAGTCGGGACAAGGCCGCACTGGCCAATTCGGCGATGCGCGCCAGAAAATCGGTGCCCATGCCGCTGTTGAAGCGCTGCGCATCGGGCGAGGCCAGCACCAGCAGGCCAAAGGCCGGTTCGGAACTGCCGAGCGGCCCGTTACGCAGGGGCAACAGGGCCAGCGAGGTGGCTGAGAGCGGGTCGGGCAGCCAACGCGCCGCTTCGAACCCGGTGTTCACCCCGCAGAAGGGCTCCGTCAGCGAGGACGCGAAGAGGCGGGCGTCCTCACTCACGCCGGTGGCGAATTCAGCCTGGGCAAATTCCGGCGCAACGTCCCAGACCTTGATGCCAACCTGGGGCACAGAGAACTGGTCCGCGATCTCGTCGGTGATCTGTCCCGGCAAATCGGACGGCTCACTCGTCAAGAACAGGGTGCCGGCCCAGCGCAGCAGCTTATCCGACAGCATGACGTTGTCATTCCCATGGCGGATCATGTCCATGATGCGCAACTCCAGGCCCTTGATCTTTTCACGCAGCATGCCGGCCTGGCGTTCCTGCAGGCTGACCGCACGTGCGCTGTGGGGGCTGCTCAGTTGCACGGCGGCCAGCAATTCGGCGTGGCGCTCGAAAAAGTCCGGCGTATTGGCCAGGTAATTGGCAATGTCGTCTTCGGTAATGGAATCGCTGAAAGGTTTGCTCATGGTGTGTCCGGTAAATCAATTTCGCCCTGAAAGACGGAGGTGGCAGGGCCGGTCATCATGACAGGGGCTGCCCCACCGGCCCAGGAAATGGAAAGCGCGCCGCCGCGTGTCTGCACCGCGACGACTGAATCGAGCAGACCCAAACGGATACCAGCGACCACCGCTGCGCAGGCACCCGATCCGCAGGCCAGGGTTTCGCCAACGCCGCGCTCGAATACGCGCAATTGGATCTGATTGCGCTGCACGATCTGCATGAAGCCGACATTGACGCCGCGCGGAAAAGCCGGGTTGCGCTGGATCAGCGGGCCCAGCGTTGCGACTGGCGCAGCCGCCACATCGGCGACCTGCAACACGGCGTGCGGATTACCCATTGACAGCACTGCAAGCGATACGGTCTCCTGTTTGCCGGCGTCGACCAGCAGCAAGGGCCATTGTTCCCAGCTGCCACTGCGCTGCGGCTGCAACCCCGCCGCATCAAACGGGATATCGGCCAGCGCAAACACCGGCGCGCCCATGTCCACCGTAACGCGGCCATCGGGCATGATGCGCGGCTCGATCACACCGGCGCGGGTCTGGACCCGGATCGTTTCCTTGTTGCACAAGCCCTGGTCGCGGACAAAACGCGCAAAGCAGCGCGCCCCGTTGCCGCATTGCTCGACTTCGGCACCGTCGGCGTTGTGGATGATGTACTCGAAATCGATGCCCGAAGCTGGTGACGCGCGCACTGTCAGAATCTGGTCGGCGCCAACACCAAAATGACGATCCCCCAGCAAGCGATAGTGCGCTGGCGTCAGACCGAGCAAACCGCGGGTCTCGTCGAGCACGACAAAATCGTTGCCGGCGCCCTGCATTTTGGTGAAACTGATTCGCATGAGCGAATTATCACTTTATCCTTGCATCTATACCGTAGCGAAAGAACACCATGCGCATTCCCGACTGGAGCCCGAAACTCAAACCCCAACCGCAGGAACTGGTCGACGCCATCCTGGCACGTCGTGGTGGCGCCCTGCTCAATCTGGACAAGGCCCTGCTCTGGAGCGAGCCACTGGCGCGTGGCTGGAACGTCTTCCTCAAAGCCGTGCGCACCGAATTGCCAACCAGTCGCCGCCTGCGTGAACTGGGCATCTGCAGTGTCGCCCTGCTCACCGGGGCCAACTACGAGTACCACCACCACGCACCTGATTTTCTGGCTGCCGGCGGCACCCAGGCGCAACTCGACGCCCTGCAAGCCTTCCTCCAAAGCGATCCACGCGGCCTGCCCAGCGCCGCCGCGCTGGAAGAACGGGACCGGCTGGTGATCCGCTACGCCGTGCAGATGACGCTGGACGTCAAGGTCAGCGACGAGCTGTTTGACACCCTGCGCCAGCACTTTGACACGACGCAGATCGTGGAACTGACCAGCGCCATCGCCACCTACAACATGGTGGCGCGCTTTCTGGTGGCGTTGCAGGTGACGCCAGAGTCGTAACAGCGAAACGGCCCGAGCCGGTGTTCAATCCGCCTTGATGTTGTTGTCCTTGACCACCTTGCCCCAGACATCGATCTGCTTGTCAATGAACACGCGCGCTGCCTCGCCGGTACCGCCGACCACGTTGATGCCCTGCGAGTCGAACCGCTTGGCCACATCGGGCAGTTTCAGAGCCTTGTTGATTTCCTCGTTCATGCGCTTGAGGATGTCGGGTGGTGTTTTCGCCGGTGCCAGGACGGCCCACCAGGCCGGCGCATCAAATCCGGCAAAACCGCTCTCAGCCAGGGTCGGAACACCCGGCAGTTCGGCCGAGCGCTGGGTTGTCGTCACCGCCAGGGGGCGCATGCGTTTGCTGTCGATATGCGGCTTGACCAGAAATACCGAGCCAATCGCCAGCGGCACGTGACCGGCGAGGGCGTCATTCATCAGCGGACCACCGCCCTTGTAGGGAATGTGCTGAAAATCGAGTCCATTGTTCTTGCCCAATAGCGCCATCGCCAGGTGCCCCAGACTGCCCGAGCCAATGCTGCCGTAGCTGACGCCACTTTTCGTTTTCGCCGCCGCCACAGCATCGGCCAACGTCTTGAATTCCGAGCCCACTTGCGTCGCCAGCACCATGGGCGCGGTGCCGATCAGCACAACCGGTGTCAGGTCTTTCTTGGAATCGAAGGACAGGCCCGGTATCAGGCTGGGGTTGACGCCATGCGTATCAAACACCACGGCAAAGGTGTAGCCATCGGCCGGTGCAGCCGCAACCGCCGCAGCACCGATGGAGCCGGAAGCGCCGCCCTTGTTCTCGACGATCACGCTTTGCCCCAGTTGCAGCGACAAGGGTTGCGCCAGCAGACGCGCCACCTGATCGACCGAGCCGCCCGGTGGAAACACGGCGATCAACTTGATCGGCTGCTTGGTCGGCCAGGCCTGCGCCTGTGCCCCCAGTGGCAGCGCCGCCAACGCAGCCATGCCAAGCCCCAGCAATCGGCCCCATGTTTGAACTTTCATCCTTGTCTCCTGTTTTTTATTCGGTGCAATCGTCGAAAAGCATACACCGGCAACGCCGCAAAGAAACTCGGTGTTTACGCAGGCATCGCAACCGCGACATCTGACTGCGCTGTTTTGGTTGCAAAATTCAGCCCATGGCACGCTCCAACCAACTCCTGCACCCGCCGCGCGCACCAGCGCCCCTGAGACCCGCCGCCACCGTGCTGCTGCTGCGTGACGCGCCGCAAGGGGTTGAAGTGCTGATGACACGCCGTTCCATGACAGCCAGCTTTGCGCCCGGCGCCTACGTCTTTCCCGGCGGCGGCGTCGATGCGCTCGATGCTGCCAGCCACAAGCAGGCAAGTCGGCGAACGACCCAGAGCGAATTGCACCTGACCCAGGCAATCGCTGCCATACGGGAAAGTTTTGAAGAACTCGGCGTGCTGCTGGCACGCCGCGCGGATGGCACAGCAGCCGACAACCGCGATATTGCCGCGCTTGATCGCAGCGCGCCTTTCGCCGCGCAGTGTCAGACTCTGGGGTTGACACTGGCCGCTGCCGAGGTCTTTGTGCTCGCGCACTGGATCACCGACCGCGATCTGACACGCCGCTTTGATGTGCCGTTTCTGGTGGCGCGCATGCCGACCGGACAAACCCCGGTGGCCGATGAAGCCGAACAGTTTGAGCCGGTCTGGGTGCGAGCGACCGACGCGCTGGCGCGCCACAACGCTGGCCAATTCTTTATGATCTTTCCGACCATCCGCACGCTCGAACGCCTGCAGGGCTACCACTGCGTTGACGCCGTGCTGCAGGCCTGCGCCGCCACCGAGCAGCCGCTATGGACCAGTTGCCCGCGCGCCGGGCTGCTGGCCGGGCGCGAGATGCGCTACATGGAACAGGATCTGCCCTTTGGCGAACTGGCGCTGGTATGCCCGGACGGGCAGATCGTGCACACCCTGGACTGGCAGTCGGAGGCACCGGTCGCGCTGCTGAAAAATGTGCAACGCCTGACAGCACCCAACCCCGGCGCCATGACCGGGCCCGGCACCAACAGCTACCTGGTGGGCGACCCCAACAGCGGCTACATCGCCATCGATCCCGGGCCGGCCGACCCGGATCATCTGGACAAACTCTGGCGTGCTGCCGGCGGCGACATTCGCATGATTGTCTGCACCCACTCGCACCCCGACCATTCACCGGGCGCGCGGCCGCTGCAGGCGCTATGCGCCAACACGCCGCCGATTCTGGGCCTGCCCTCGGCCAGCACGGCGCGCAGCCACAGCCAGTTCACGCCGGATCAAGTGCTGCAGGATCAGCAGCGCCTGACGCTCAGTGGCGCCGATCCCGATTCCACACACACCCTGCTGGCGATCCACACACCCGGCCACGCTGCCAACCATCTGTGCCTGCTACTGCTGGAGGACGGCCTGCTGTTCAGCGGCGACCACATCCTGTGCGGCAGCACCACCGTGATTGACCCGCCCGACGGCGACATGACGGCCTACCTGGACTCACTTGATTTGCTGACCAAAGCCTGCACGGAGCACAGCATCGAATTCATCCTGCCGGCGCACGGCTACGTCATCGGCGGCTACGAGGGCGAGGCGGTGGCTGCCATCGCACGCCTGAAGGCGCACCGACTGCAGCGCGAGGCAAAAATCTTGCAGGCGATGCAGTCCCAACCCCAGGGCACGCTGGACGACTGGCTGGCCCAGGCTTATGCCGATGTGCCCGAGCGCATGTGGCCGGTTGCCAAACGCTCGCTCATTGCCCATGTGGAGCGCATCGAGTCAACCCCACCCTGAGCGGGTGCCTCTTTGCCCGCGCTGATTGTTTCCCTGCTGGCCCTGCTGCTGGTGCTGTGGCTGCTGGGCCAGCCCTGGCTCAGCGCACGCCGACGCGAACGCTTGCGTGAACGGGCTTTTCCTGCTGCATGGCGCAAGATCCTCCGACGCCGCGTACCGCTGCTGCGCCGACTGCCGGCCGACCTGCAAATCGAACTCAGACGCCAGATCCAGGTCTTTGTCGCCGAAAAAGCCTTCATCGGCTGCGACGGCCTGCGCGGGAGTGACGACAGGCGCGTCACGATTGCAGCGCAAGCCTGCCTGCGCACGCTCAACCGCCCGGGTCAGCACTACCCCGAACTGCGCGAGATTCTGGTCTACCCGGACAGCTTCGTGGTTGAGCGCGAGCACATCGACGGCATCGGCGTCGCGCACCACGCGCGCCAGGTGCTCGCAGGCGAATCGTGGGAACGCGGTCAGGTCGTGCTGTCCTGGTACGACACACTCGAAGGTGCAGCCACGCCCGACGACGGCCAGAACGTGGTGATCCATGAATTTGCGCACCAACTCGACCAGGAAACCGGCGCCGCCAATGGCGCGCCGATGCTCGAAAAACGCGCCCATTACACGCGCTGGTCGCAAGTGCTGGGGGCAGAGTTCAGGCGACTGAAAGGGATGATCGCACTCCAGCAAGTGTCCTTGTTCAGCGACTACGGCGCCACTGACCCGGCAGAATTCTTTGCTGTGATCTCGGAAGTCTTTTTCGAGCAACCCGAGCGCATGGCCGACGAACATCCGGAGCTGTACCAGCAACTCGCGTTGTTCTACCGGCTCGAACCCTTGAACTGGACACCTTGAGCGCGCGGTACCATGGCGGCCATGCGTGTGCCACCCAAACCCTTGCCCGATACCCGACGTACCGACGAACGACTGGCCAAGCGCGTCGCCGCCCAGATGCCGTGTTCACGGCGCGAGGCCGAGCAATACATCGAGGGCGGCTGGGTCCGGGTTGACGGACGGGTCGTGGAAGAACCAATGTTTCGGGTCTCGACCCAGAAGATAGAAATCGACCGCAACGCCAGCCTGCTTGACCTGGCCGACGTGACCCTGCTGCTGCACAAACCACCGGGGCTCGAGGCCACAGCAACGCAGTTGCTCGACACCGTCCACCATGCCGCTGGCGATACCGGCGTGCTTGTGCTCAAACGCCACTTTGCCCGGCTGACGCCCTGCGTACCGCTGGAGAAGGCGGCCAGCGGTCTGGTGGTGTTCACGCAGGACTGGCGTGTGCAGCGCAAGCTCGAAGAAGACGCTGGCGTGATGGAACAGGAACTGATTGTGGAAGTTCAGGGCGAGGTGGCAGAGGCAACATTGCAGCGCCTGAACCAGGGCCTGGTTGCAGACGGCCGTCCACTGCCGCCAGTCAAGGTCAGCCTCAACAGCACCGGTGAAACCTCAAGCAAGCTGCGCTTTGCCGTCAAGGGTGCGCACCCGGGTCTGCTGGCCTACCTGTGCGAGCGCGTCGGTCTGCGAATTCTGGGCATCAAGCGCCTGCGCGTCGGGCGCGTGGCGATGGCGCAGTTGCCGCTCGGGCAATGGCGCTATCTACAGAGCCATGAGCGATTCTGAGCCAGGGCGGCCTGGCGCGGCGGCCGTCGCTCAAACCCTTCAACTCTGGCCCGTGCAAAATATTCGATAATGAAACCAGCATTGCTTTGGACTTACCCATGTTTTTTCGCTCTATCCAGTTATTCCTTGCCGGTCTGATGACCGCCTTGTTATTGACCGCCTGCGGCGGGGGCGATGCGCCGCCAGCGCCGACCAACCTGCAAGTCACTGCCGGCGAATCATCCGCCACGCTGACATGGGACACGGTCAGCGGCGTGGAATACTGGGTGTTCGTCGCACCGACCAGTTCGGCACCGACCAGCGTGGCATCGATGCAAAACTGGTTTGGTCTGCTCGGCGGCAATGTCTTGCTCAAAGTGAGCTCGCCTTATGTCGTGCAGGGCCTGTTAAACGGCGTGAACTACACGTTTTCCGTCAGCGGAAGGGTTGACGGCGGTCCGGGTGGACCTGGCGCAACGCCTGTGACGGCTACACCCCGGATTGCCGGTTCAAGCTGGGCGGCTGCCGCAGCGTCTGGCAGCGATGACCTGCGCAGCATCACCTATGGTTCCATCGTCACGACCATCAGCTCAACCAGCACCTACGTCGCTGTCGGTGCTGCTGGCGCCATGTATTCAAGCACCAACGGCACCGTCTGGAGTGCCATCGATCACAGCAACGTCAACAGTAACAGCAACCGGCTCAATGGCGCGTCATTTTTCGGCACCTACAAGGTGGTGGGCGATGGTGGCCTGGTACTCACAAGCCCTGATGCTGTGACCTGGACCGAGCAGACCGGCGTCAAAACGCTAACGACTCAAAACCTGTATGCAATCGCCAGCAACGGTCTGAACCTGAATGTGGCCGTGGGTGCCGGCGGCACCATCATCTACAGTCCGGACGGCATCACCTGGAATAAGGCAACCAACTCGGGCACCAGCGCTGATTTGTATGCCGTCAACTATGGCAATGGCACGTGGGTGGCGGTCGGTGCCGGCGGCACCATCGTCATCAGCGGCGATGGCTCGAATTGGTTTGACCACAGCGAAAGCGGACCAGCGCTGCGTGGCGTCGCCAGCAAAGTGAGCGTATCCAGCACCGGTGCGGTCACCGCCACGTTCGTGGCCGTCGGCGACTCAAGCACTGTGCTCTACAGCACCGACGGCGCAAGCTGGACATCGCAACCCGTCCCCATGCTGGGTGCCAATCTGAATGCCATCGTCTATGGCACGCAATTCGTTGCCGTTGGCGCACAAGGCTCCATCCTGTACAGCAGCGATGGACAGATATGGGATGCAGCTTCGTCCCCGAACAGCAATGAAATTCTGGCCGTGACGCACGGCCTTGACGGCTTCTACGCCGTTGGCAGCACTGGCTCGCACCTGCAGTCCAAATAGCAGAACCGCACGCAGCGAGGCGCGTGGGGGGTAAAAAGTGTGAAGCCCACCGATAAGCCGGATTCTGTGCAACTGCCAGCCCTTGCGGGTTGGCAGAAGTGACTGCCATTACTCTGGGCCGCTGGTCGCCCAACGGCTCGATGCTACCTACCCGCACACTCCGGGGGCCCCGTCAACGTGTGCCTACTTGGTATTGCTGCGCGTAGAGATTGCCCGTTTCACCCGCACCAGGTTGCCCCGCTGCGACTCGTCTCTGTTGCTCTGATCCTCACCTCGCGGTGGACAGCCGTTAGCTGCTACGCTGCCCTGCGCAGTCCGGACCTTCCTCCCGTGCCGTGTTTCCACGATCGCACCGGCGGCGGTCTGGCTTGCTTCACGGCGGAGATTATCCCGGAGAACCAGGCCCTCGGCCGGGCGGC
>CAITXW010000193.1 GCA_903896425.1 uncultured beta proteobacterium
AAGCTGACGCGGGTGCGCGTTGATGCCTTCTCGAAAATCATCGCGAGCGTGCGGTCGACCAGCGGCTGATGTTTTTCGTAGGCCTTGAATTTCTTCTTGATCAGCGCCGCGCGCTCGAACAGGTAGGCGTAGTCGCTGGCGCTGAGGTCACTGAATTGCAGGTAATGCTTCATGCTTGTTTCGCGGTTGGGCTTAGTTGGACTTAGCCAACAGTTGTTTGATCAAGGGGCACAGGATCGCGACCACTTCGTCGGCCTCGGCAGCGCTCATGATCAGCGGCGGCACCAGACGGATCACGCTGTCGGCGGTGACGCTGATCAAGAGGCCTCGTTCGGCACATTGCCCGACCAGTGCCGCGCACGGCTTGGCCAACTCAACGCCCAGCATCAGACCCATGCCACGAATTTCCTTGACGCTTCCCGCTGTCAACTCGGTTTTCAATGCCGCCGCCAGTGCGCCGGCCAGGTGCGCGCCGACCGTGGCGGCATTGGCCAGCAGGCCGTCTTCCTCCATGATGCGGATGGTTTCGACGCCGGCGCGCATCGACAGTGGATTGCCGCCGAAGGTTGTGCCGTGGTTGCCGCTCTGGAAGATGTTGGCAGCCCGCGGTCCGGCCACGATGGCGCCCACTGGCACACCCGAGCCCAGGCCTTTGGCCAGTGGCATCACGTCGGGCACGATGCCGGCCCACTGGTGCGCAAACCATTTGCCAGTGCGGCCCATGCCGCACTGCACCTCGTCGATCATCATCAGCCAGTCGCGCTCGTCGCACAACTGGCGCACGGCGCGCAGGTAGTCGGCCTGCATCGGATAGACGCCGCCTTCGCCCTGGATCGCTTCGAAAAACACGGCGACCACGTTCGGGTTGCCAAGGGTCGCCTGTTTCAGACTGTCGATGTCGTTGATGGGCACCCGGATGAAGCCCTCCACCAGCGGGCCGAAACCGTCCTGGATCTTGGGGTTGCCAGTGGCGCTCAGCGTGGCGATCGAGCGGCCATGAAAAGCCTTCTCGTAAACCACGATCTCCGGGCGCTCAATGCCTTTGTTGTGGCCGAACTTGCGCGCCAGTTTCAAGGCGCCTTCATTGGCCTCAAGCCCGGTGGAGCAGAAGAAGACGTTCGTCATGCCCGAGAGTTCGACCAGCTTTTTCGCCAGCACTTCCTGGTTCGGCACGTGGTAGTAGTTGGAGGTGTGGATCAGCTTGGTCAACTGGTCCTGCAGCGCCGGCACCAACTTCGCGTGGTTGTGGCCCAGGGTGTTGACGGCGATGCCGCCCAGTGCGTCCAGATAGCATTTCCCGTTGACATCCCATACGCGGCAGCCTTGGCCGTGCGACAAGGCAATCGGCAGGCGGCCATAGGTGTTCATGACGTGGGGCGATGCGGCTGCTATGAAGGGGGCGTTCATGAAATTCCTAACAATCAGTTGGGGACAGAGCTGGCTCGCTTCGCGTAGCTGCGGTCTGTCCCGCAAGGTTTCAGAAATGAAACCGGCCCGTTCAATAGCGGGCCGTTGAAGCAGGATTTTAGTACCTGAGGCGCACAAAAAAGCCGTCTTGCGACGGCTCATCTGCTTTTTTGCTGACAGCGCACCCGTTACAAACGGCGGATCAAGCTTCCTGCGAAATTTGATCCGTGCGATTTGCCTGAAATCAGGCGGCTTTGGCGGCCAGGGCTTTCACCTTGGTCGACAGGCGGCTCTTATCGCGAGCAGCCTTGTTCTTGTGGAAGATGCCCTTGTCGGCCACGGTGTCAACCACGGCCTGCATCTTGCCAAACAATTCGGTTGCTTTGGCTTTATCGCCAGCGATAACCGCTTTTTCCACGTTCTTCACCGCAGTGCGGTATTTGGAACGCAGCGAGGTGTTGGCGGCGTTGATCTTGACGTCCTGACGGACGCGCTTGCGGCCCGACGCCAGGCGCGGGTTCTTTTTCTTGGGTTTTCCAGATGCCATAAATTTAGTTCCTTAAGTCTGTGGATGTTGTCAGCAAAGCCGTAGATTCTACCAGCTATGGCTGCGCCTGCGTGCCCACTCTGGCGTGCCAGCCCGACGCGGCTACACTTCGCGGCGTGAGCCTCCTCAAATCCGCCTCTGTTGTTTCCGTGCTGACGCTGCTCTCGCGCATCACCGGAATGGCGCGTGAGCTCCTGATCGCCTCGACTTTTGGCGCCAGTGCCCTGACCGACGCTTTCAACGTGGCCTTTCGCATTCCCAACCTGTTTCGCCGCTTCTTTGCCGAAGGAGCCTTCAGCCAGGCTTTTGTCCCCGTTTTGGCGGCGACCAGGGCCAGCGACGGTGACATGGCGACCCAAGCCCTGATCGATCGCGTGGCCTCGGTACTGGCCTGGGCTTTGCTGCTGGTCAGTGTCGTGGGGGTGCTGGCGGCGCCGGTGCTGGTCTGGGTGATGGCCAGTGGGCTGCAGCAGAATCCGCGTGGCTTTGAGATGGCCGTCGTCATGACGCGCTGGATGTTTCCTTACATTGCTTTCATGTCGTTGGTGGCGCTGGCCGCTGGCGTGCTCAATACCTGGAAGCGTTTTGCGGTGCCGGCCGTCACACCGGTGCTGCTCAATCTATGCATGATTGGCGCCGCCTGGTTTGGCGCGCCCTGGTTCAGGACACTGGGGCTGGAGCCGGTTTATGCCCTGACCGCCGGGGTCATGATCGGCGGTGTGCTGCAGTTGGGCGTGCAGGTGCTGGCGCTGAGGAAACTCGGGCTCGCGCCTCGCATCAGCTGGCGCGGCGGCGCGCTGCGTGCCGCCTGGCGAGACACTGGCACCCAGGCCATCCTCAAGCTGATGGGCCCGGCCCTGCTGGGTGTCGGCGTGGCCAATCTATCGATGTTGATCAACACCCAGATTGCCTCCCACCTGGTACCCGGCAGCGTGAGCTGGATCACCTATGCCGATCGCTTGATGGAGTTCCCCACCGCACTGCTGGGCGTCGCGCTGGGTGTGGTGCTGATGCCGCGACTGGCAGCGGCGCGCGCTGCAGGGGACAGCGCACGTTACTCCGCCATGCTGGACTGGGGCTTGCGACTGGTCGTGTTGCTGGCGCTGCCCTGCGCCGTGGCACTGGTTGCTTTTGCCAAACCACTGGTCGCGGTGCTTTATCAATACGGCGTCTTTAGCGAGCACGACGTGCAACAGACCACGACCGCGCTGATGGGCTACGGCGCCGGCTTGCTCGGGCTGGTGGCGATCAAGGTGCTGGCACCGGGCTATTACGCCAGCCAGGACACCAAAACGCCAGTGCGGGTGGCCGTCGCTGTGCTGGTGATCACGCAACTGCTCAATCTGCTGCTGGTGCCCTGGTTTGCCCACGCTGCGCTGACGCTGTCGATTGGCCTGGGTGCCATGATCAACGCCCTGTGGCTGCTGCTGGGCCTGCTCAAGCGCGGCAGCTACAAACCTGAACCGGGTTGGGGCGTCTTCGTGCTGCAGGTGCTCGCGGGCAGCGCGCTGTTGCTGGTCTTTCTGCTATGGGCCAACGGCGCTCTTGCCTGGACGCAGATGCCGGACGAAAAAATCAGGAGAATTGCGCTGCTGACGCTGGTTCTTTTGGCCTCTGGCGTGCTCTATTTCAGCACCCTGTTGGCAACCGGTCTCAAACTGCGCCAGTTCCTGCGCCGTTGATGGGATCAGCTTGATCCGGGTTTTTGGGTAAGAATGTTGGCATGAAGTTGTCATTCGCGTTACCTACCGCTCTGGAGTACTTTGCCTCCCTGGTGCAGAGCGATGCCGGCTTTCCCTTGCTGGAGGCGGCCATTGCGCTGGCGCAGGATGAGTATCCGGATCTGGATGTGGCACAGGCGCTGGCCGATGTCGATCAACTGGCGGCTCGGCTCAAGCGCCGTTTGCCGTCTGACGCGGGCCCCTTGCAGAAGCTGCGTCTGCTGAATCAGTTTTTCTTTCGCGATCTGGGCTTTGCCGGCAACGTCAATGATTTTCACGACCCCGATAACAGTTACCTGAATGTCGTTTTGCGCACGCGTCGTGGCATTCCGGTTTCGCTGGCCGTGCTGTGGCTTGAACTGGCACAGGGTTTGGGGCTGGCGGCTCGCGGTATTGGTTTTCCCGGGCATTTCATGTTGAAGGTCAACCTTCCCAACGGCCAGGTGGTGATTGACCCGCTAAGCGGGCTGTCACTTAGTCGTGAGTCTCTGCTGGAGCGCCTGGAGCCCTACCGGCAGGAGGGTGACCTGATCGATGGTTCGCTGGCATCGCTCTCGCCGTTCCTGCAGACCGCAACGCCGCGCGAGATCATTGCGCGCATGCTGCGTAACCTGAAGGATATTCACAGTCTTGAGAGAGATTGGGCGCGATTGATCGCGGTGCAGGACCGCTTGGTCGTACTGCAACCGCTGGCCTGGGCGGAATACCGTGATCGCGGCCAGGCTTATGCGCAGCAAGGGCAATTCAGGGCGGCGCTGGCCGATCTGGAGCTGTATCTGGCCCAGGTGCAGGGCGCGCAGGATCGCGGCGCCGTGGCCTGGCAGGTGTCGGAGATGAAACGAAGTATTCTTTAGAACTGCCGAATCCAGGTTTGATGTGTCAGCATGTAAGAAGCTTTGACTCGCGGCCTGGCGTCTGCCTATAGTGGGTTCTCGTGCAGCTTCGCTTGGCGACTGCTTGTCTGTTTTTCCCTGAGAGAACCCATGAAGAATTTCAAACAAATCGTTTCATCCTGCCTGATTGTCTGCATCACACTGGCCGGCCTGCCGCTGGGCGCGCAAGCTGGCATCGTCACCACCGACGAAGTCAGCGCGATCGGTGCCGCGGCTGCCAACCGCGACAAGGTCGAAACCTTCCTGGCACGCGCGGACGTGCGCCAGGCTGTACAGGCGCAGGGCGTGAACCCGCAGGCAGCTGCCGAGCGCGTGAAGGCGATGTCAGATGTGGAAGTGGCACAACTGGCGGGGCGCATTGATCAGGCTCCGGCGGGTGGTGATGTGCTGGGCTTGGCCTTCACCGTGTTCATTATTCTGCTGGTCACCGACATCCTGGGTTTCACCAAGGTATTTCCGTTCACACGATCGATTCGATGATCAAACCCGTTGGTGGCTTCGCAATCCCCGCACTGGCGGGGATTTTTCTTGTGGCCACGCTGCTTCTGGGCGGTTGCGCCACGCCGCAGATGGCGGCGCTGGACGCGCGCTGGCCTGCGCAACTGGTGGCGCGCGTGGAACTGGCCGATGTGCCGTTTTTTGCGCAGGAAGAACACCAGTGCGGACCGGCGGCGCTGGCCACTGTTGCTGGTGCTGCCGGCGTTGCACTGACACCCGAAGCGCTGACGGAGCAGGTCTACCTTCCGGGCCGTGAAGCGTCGCTGTCGCTTGAGCTGCTGGCCGCAAGCCGGCGCAATGCGCTGCTGCCTTATCCTCTGCGGCCCCGCATGGAGGACTTGATGCAGGAAGTGGCTGCCGGTCACCCGGTTCTGGTGCTGCAGAACCTGGCATTCGCCTGGTACCCGCTATGGCATTACGCGGTGGTGATCGGTTTTGATCGTGAGCGCAATGTACTGATACTGCGCTCGGGTCGCACCGAGCGCCTGGAAATGTCGATCTTCACTTTCGAGCGCACCTGGGCCCGCGCCGACTACTGGGCCATGCTGGCCTTGCCACCGGGACAACTTCCGGCCACGGTGCAGGCAGAGGCTTACATCGATGCCGTGGCAAGCCTGGAGCGCGTCAATCCGCAGGCAGCGCAAAAGGCCTACGCAGCGGCTTTGCCGCTGTGGCCGCAGGAACGCGCCTTGCTGCTCGGTGTTGGCAACAGCGCCTACGCGCTGGGTCAGCGTGACGCTGCCATCAAAGCGTACCGGAGCGCCACTGAACAACATCCTGATTTTGCTGACGCCTGGAACAATCTGGCGCAGGCCTTGCGCGATGCCGGGCAGCGCGAAGCGGCGGCGCAGGCGATTGGGAAAGCAGTCGTGATCGGCGGTGCGCGCCTGGCGCGTTATCTGGAACTGCAAAGGGCCATCGAAAACAAGTAGCGGTGGCCCCGTATTTCGCCTTCGGCTCCATACGGGCTACGTCGGGCGTGTTATTTCGGCTCCGCCCCGGGGCTGCGCAGCAGCAAGCCCAGTGCTGCAACGCTGATGAGGGCACCGGCAACAAAGGTGAAGGAAGCACCAAAGCGGTCCCAGAGCCAGCCGGCCAGGCCGCTGGCCACCAACATGGACAGGCCACTGACGAGGTTGAAAAAGCCATACGCGGTGCCGCGCAGATCCTCGGGTGCGGTGTCGGCCACCATGGTGGCGAGCAGCCCTTGCGTCATGGCCATGTGCAGGCCCCAGAAGGCGATGCCAGCCCAGACCCAGGCTGCCTGGTTGCTCCAGGCCAGCAGGGCGTCAGCGGCGATCAGCAGCAGCAAGCCCCAGCCTAGCAGCGTGCTGTGGCGCATCTGGTCGGCCAGTTTGCCAAATGGGTAGGCGCAGGCGGCGTAGACCAGGTTCATGGCGATCAGCACCAGTGGCGTCCAGGCCAGTGCCAGACCGCCTTGCTGCGCGCGCAGCACCAGAAAAGCTTCGCTGAAACGCGCCAGCGTGAAGACCGCGCCAATGCCAACCACCCACCAGTAATCCGCGCTCAGGCGCGCCAGGTTCTCGCGGCTGATCGGATTGCGCCGCCGCGCGCCTGGTTTCTTCTCGGGTTCGCGCACGCCCAGCATCAGCAGGGCGACGCACAGAAAGGCCGGCACACAGGCAACCCAGAACACAGCGCGGAAATCGTTGGCCCAGACCAGCATCAAGGCCATCGCCAGCAGCGGGCCAAGGAAGGCGCCCACGGTGTCGAGCGACTGACGCAGGCCGAAGGCGGCGCCGCGCAGTTCCGCCGGCGTGATATCGGCGACCAGCGCGTCACGCGGCGCACCGCGAATGCCCTTGCCAACGCGGTCGATCAGACGCGCGCCCAGAATCAGGCCAGCGCTGCTGGCCAGCGCAAACAGCGGTTTGGACAGCGCACCCAGGCCGTAGCCGAGCAGGGCCAGCGGTTTGCGCTTGCCCCAGTAGTCACTCAGCACGCCCGAGAAAACCTTGACGATCAGCGCCGTGGCTTCGGCCGCGCCTTCGATCAGGCCGATGGCAAAAACGCTGACGCCCAGCGTGGTCAGCATGAAGACCGGCAGCAGGCTGTGGATCAGTTCGCTCGAGACATCCATCAGCAGGCTGACAAAACCCAGCGCCCAGACCCCGGCCGGAATGCGTCGCAGCGGCTGGGTCGGCTCGGGCATGCTTGCTCCTAGCGCACCATGACGGCGGCATCGGCACCGCGCTCGGCGATGGTGCCGATGCGGTAGACCTGTTCGCCAGCGGTGCGCAGCGTGGCAGCGCAGGCTTGCGCCTCGGCCGCATCAAGCACCAGCACCATGCCAATGCCGTTGTTGAAGGTGCGGTTCATCTCGATGTCGTCGATGCCGGCTGTCGCCTGCAGCCAGGCAAAGAGCTCCGTGCGCGGCCAACTGCCCTTGACCAGATGCGCCGCCGTGCCTTCGGGCAGCACGCGCGGGATGTTCTCCAGCAGGCCGCCACCGGTGATGTGGGCCAGTGCCTTGATCGGGTGCTGTGCCAGTGCGGCCAGCACATTCTTCACGTAGAGCCGGGTTGGCGCCATGATGGCCTGGCGGAAGGGTTGGCCGTCGAGCGTGGCCGGGGCGCTGTCGCCAGCGCGCTCAATGCACTTGCGCACCAGGCTGAAGCCATTGGAGTGCACGCCGCTGGAGGCCAGCCCGAGCACGACGTCGCCGGGCTTCACATCGGCGCCGGTCAGGATTTTTGATTTCTCGACGGCGCCGACGCAAAACCCGGCCAGATCGTATTCGCCGGCCGGGTACATGCCCGGCATTTCGGCGGTTTCGCCGCCAATCAGGGCGCAGCCCGATTGCTCACAGCCGGCCGCGATGCCGCCAATGACGGCAGCGGCGGTATCGACGTCGAGCTTGCCGCAGGCGAAGTAATCCAGAAAGAACAGCGGCTCAGCGCCTTGCACCAGCACGTCGTTGACGCTCATGGCGACCAGGTCGATGCCGACCGTGTCGTGCATGTTCCACTCGAAGGCGAGTTTGAGCTTGGTGCCAACGCCGTCGGTGCCGCTGACCAGCACCGGTTCCTTGTAGCGCTTGGGCACCTCGAACAGGGCGCCGAAGCCGCCAATGCCGGCCAGCACG
Organism: uncultured beta proteobacterium; assembly: GCA_903896425.1. GTDB lineage: Bacteria > Pseudomonadota > Gammaproteobacteria > Burkholderiales > Burkholderiaceae_C > Rhodoferax. The sequence goes on from CAITXW010000193.1 coordinate 8,173, forward strand.
CCTTCGCGCGCGGTTTTGCGCGCCAGCGGCTTGATGCGTTCGACCAGGGCATCGCCGGCGTCGATATCGACACCAGCGTTCTTGTAGGACAGTGGGGGGAGGGCGTTGCTGGTTGTCATGTACAGTGCGTGGATTGATGCGCCGGGCAGTCAGGCGCGAGAGAGACCGATAGAATTTGCCCAGATTTTACGGGCGACCCAAGCCGGGAACAAATTACAGCCAAACAGATGCAAATTTCTCCGACTCAAAAACGCGCTTTGGCCTGGGCTTTGATGGCGCTGTGCGCGGCTTTTGTCCTGTGGTTGCTGGCGCCGGTTCTGACGCCCTTTGTGGTGGCTGCGGTGCTGGCCTATGCCCTGACGCCGCTGGTGGACCGGCTCGATGATCTGGGGCGCGGACGGCTGCCGCGGGTACTGGCCGTGATGCTGGTGGAGTTGCTGTTTGTTGTCGTGGTGCTGGGAATTGCCTTGCTGATCGTGCCGATCCTGGCCAAGGAATTGCCGCAGTTGCGGGACCAGGTTCCGGTGTTGCTGGACCATGCGAACGCCTGGCTGAAACCGTTTCTGGCGCAGTTTGGCCTGAGCGTTTCGCTCGACGTAGCCAGCATCAAGGCCTTCGTTTTCAAGTACCTCACCGCCAACGCCGAAGATACGCTGGCCTCCGTGATGAGTTCAGTCAAACTCGGTGGCAGTGTCGCTTTTGCGGTCTTCAGCAATCTGGTGCTGATCCCGGTGGCCTTGTTTTATCTCTTGATGGACTGGCATGGCTTCGTGGCACGCGTGCTCGAGTTGGTACCACCGCGAGGACGTGCTGCCTTTGATAGTTTTACCAATGAAGCTGATACGGTGATGGGCCAGTACCTGCGTGGGCAGTTGTTGGTGATGGGTGTTTTGTCGGTTTATTACAGTGCCGGCCTCGCCCTGTTTGGCCTCGACCTGGCCTTGCCGATTGGCATTTTTACCGGCCTGGCAGTCTTTGTTCCCTATGTCGGTTTCGGCCTTGGCCTGATCCTGGCTCTGCTAGCCGGTTTGCTTGAGTTTTCCGGCAGCGGCGGCGCATCGAAGGCGCTGCTGATGGTGGCGGCTGTTTATGGGCTGGGGCAGGTGATTGAAGGCTTTTTCCTGACGCCGCGGCTGGTTGGCAAACGCGTGGGCTTGCATCCGCTGGCGGTGATTTTTGCCCTGCTGGCATTCGGTCAGGTGCTGGGCTTTCTGGGCGTTCTGATCGCCCTGCCGGCCAGCGCTGTGCTGTTGGTGGCGATACGGCGCGCCCAGGCACACTACCGCGCCAGCAAACTGTACATTGGGTGACGGCGCAGGCATGAAACAGATCACGCTTGACATTGGCTTGGCGACTGGCCCGACGCTCAAGAGTTTCTTCGCAGGTCCGAACCAGGCGGCGCTGGAGCACTTGCAACTCTGGCTCGGTAGCAAGGCCAACGCCAGCACGCGCTCGCCGGTGCCTATCTATCTGTGGGGCCGCGAGGGCAGTGGCAAAACGCACCTGCTCAAAGCAGTTGAGTCCCGTTTGCGCGAGCAGGGCGCGACGGTTGGCTGGCTCGACGCCAGTGTGCTGGAGCCGGCACCCTTTGATGAAAATTGGGCTGCCGTGCTGCTGGACGAGGTGCATTTGTATACCGCCGTGCAACAGCAGGCGGCCTTCAACTGGTTTGTCAACGCCCAAACCTTTCAGCGTGGCGTGTTGGCGGCGGGGACTCTGCCGCCAGCCGATTTGAAGCTGCGCGATGACCTGCGCACGCGTCTGGGCTGGGGCCACGTTTTTCAGCTGCAGGTGCTGAGCGAACCCGAACGCCGCGCCGTGCTGCGCCAGGCGGCCGATGCGCGCGGCCTGTTTCTGGGTGACGAGGTGATGGACTTTATGCTGACGCGTTTCAGCCGCGATCTGGGCAGTTTGATGGAACTGCTGGACCTGATCGACGGCTACGCCTTGCAAACCAAGCGCGCCATCACCATCCCGTTGATCAAATCCATGATGGAAGAATCCTGACCGCATGAAGCTCGCCCTGTTTGACCTCGACCACACGCTGTTGCCGATTGATTCCGATTACGCCTGGGGCGTATTCACCACCACCATCGGCTGGACCGACCCGGTTGATTTTGCGCGTCGTAACGATGAATTTTTTGCTCACTACAGAGCCGGCACGCTCGACGTCCACGCGTACGTCCGTTTTGCCACCGCTGCCGTGCGGCGCGCGGGCCCGCAGGCGGCACAGGCGGCACACGCGCGTTTCATGCAGACCGTAGTGCAACCGGTGATCACGCCGCAGGCGCTGGCGTTGCTGCGCGGCCATCAGGAGGCGGGCGACACGGTGGTCATCGTGACCGCCACCAACGATTTTGTGACGCGCCCGATTGCGCAGGCGCTTGGCGTTGCGGACCTGATTGCGGTGGAGCTCGAACGTGACGCCAGCGGCTGCATCACGGGTGAGATCCGGGGTGTACCGTCGTTGCGCGAAGGCAAGGTAACAAGGGTCGAACAGTGGCTGTCCGAGCGGCAACTGGGCTGGGCCGACGTACAGAGTACCTTTTATACCGATTCCCTTAATGATTTGAGTCTGCTGGAGAAGGTGACCCATCCGGTGGCCACCAACCCCGATCCGGCCCTGCGCGCGATCGCGCTGGCGCGCGGATGGCGCATACTTGAGCTGTTTTAATGCGTAGTGGACGCCGAGAACCGCTTCTTCCGGGGCGGCACCGGGTCCGACAAGGAATAGTGACTTGATCAAGAAATTCATTCAAAAATTGCTGGGTAAATCGCCTTCGACGGGTGCCAGCAAGAAACTCCCATTCGGTAAACGTGAAGAGGTCGGCGTCGCCGAACACGGTATCGATCCAACCCTGGTTGACGAGCGCGCGCTGAACGTGGTGCGAACCCTGAAGAATGCGGGTTATGAAGCCTACATCGTCGGTGGCGCCGTGCGCGACCTGATGGTGGGATTGAAACCCAAGGATTTCGACGTGGCGACCAATGCCACGCCGGAGCAGGTCAAGGGCTTGTTCCGGCGCGCCTTCATCATCGGGCGGCGTTTTCGCATCGTGCACGTGGTGTACGGGCGCGGCCGTGAAAACGAGGTGATTGAGGTCTCGACCTTTCGCGCCTACATGGACAACGCGGCGGCGGAACAGGTCGCCGGCAACGAGAAGACCAGCAAGAGCGAACTCGCCGGCATGAAGCATGCGGTGGACTCGACCGGGCGTGTGCTGCGCGATAACGTCTGGGGCCCGCAGGAGGAAGACGCGGTGCGGCGTGACTTCACCATCAACGCCATGTACTACGACCCCGAGACGCAGATCGTGGTCGACTACCACAACGGCATCCGCGATGCCAAGAAGCGAGTCATCCGCATGATTGGCGACCCGGCCACGCGTTACCGCGAAGACCCGGTGCGCATCATCCGCGCTGTGCGCTTTTCGGCCAAGCTCAGCGCGCTCGGTTTCCAACTTGAAGCCAAGACCGCTGCGCCGCTGGTGAAATCACAGGAGTTGCTGGCCGACGTGCCACAGAGCCGGCTCTTTGACGAAATGCTCAAGCTGGTGCAGACCGGCCACGCGCTGGCCTCCATTGCGCAGTTGAAGGCGCTGGGCATGGCGCGTGGCATCTACCCGTTGCTCGACGTGGTGGTGGAGCGCGCTGATCAGGATTTTGTAAAAGCCGCCTTGAATGACACAGACCGCCGCGTTGGCGAGCACAAACCGGTGGCGCCGAGCTTTCTGCTGGCCTGCGTGCTGTGGGCCGATGTGCGCGATGGCTGGGCGCAGCGGATGGAACGTGGACAGCATTCGCACCCGGCGTTGCAGGAAGCGATTGACGATGTCTTCAACGCCCGCATCGGCGATGTCTCGGGGCGCGGCAAACTGGCGTCCGACATGCGCGAGATCTGGATGTTGCAGCCGCGCTTCGAGAAGCGCGTTGGCAGCACGCCGTTTGGACTGGTTGAGCAGGCGCGGTTCCGCGCCGCGTTTGACTTCATGCGCCTGCGCGCCGATGCCGGCGAGATTGACGAGGTGCTGGCCGACTGGTGGCAGGAGTTCAGCATGGCTGACGACAACCTGCGTCAGGACATGGTCGATCAGGTGCGTGAGGAGCAGGCGCAGCGGCCACGGGCACCGCGGGTGCGCCGGGCACCGGCGCCGCATGATTCGGCACCCCATAGCATGACTGAAACAAGCGCCCAACGTCCTGCAGCAACCGATGCGGAGCCGTCCGATGCGCCACAGTTCGATGACGGCCAAGCACCGCGCAAGCGCCGCCGCCGTCGCCGGTCCAGTGGACCGCGTCCGGAGGGCGGCGCAGCACCTGACGTGGGTGCTTGAGTGCGCGCAGCGGCGTCACCGCAGATCCTGTCATTGCGGACTTGATCCGCAATCCATGAATTTTGAATGGCTAAGACAGTTGTGCACCCCTCAGTCACAGCCTTTGTGGCGCTCGGCGCCAATCTTGGTGATCCGGTAGCTGCCGTGGCGGGCGCGATGGAGTGCATCGCGGTGCTCGAGGGTGTTTGTCTGGTCCGGCGCTCAGCCTTGTACCGCTCGGCGCCGATCGATTCCAGTGGTCCCGACTACATTAACGCCGTGGTCGAAGTTGAAACCGTACTGACGGCCCCCGATCTGCTGGCCGCCTTGCAGCGCATTGAGCACGAAGCAGGTCGCACACGCCCCTACCGCAACGCTCCGCGCAAGCTTGACCTTGACTTGCTGCTCTATGGCGAAGCCCACATCGAGAGTTCAGCACTGACCGTTCCCCATCCGCGCATGTTGGAACGTGCCTTTGTCCTCGTGCCGCTGGCAGAGATCGCGCCACATTTGGTTAGCCCCGCGCAACTGGCGCTGGTGCGTGACCAGCCGATAGAGAAGGCTTAGCGTACTGGCACATCAGGTGCGCACCGGATATTGCTGCGCCCGCGATCCCAGCGAGACCCGGGCGCAGGCAGTTCAGGGTTTTGGCGCTCCGGGGCTGACAATCCGGCCGACATCCGCACTGGCGCCGCCCGGGCCTGCGTGCTGTGCCACACCGGAAGCCTGGCTGCCCATGCCTTGACGCTGTAGCGGGCCTGTCGTATTGGTCGGTATGGCGCCTTGCTTTCCGGGTTGCACCAGACTGTTGACACCACCGCCGCTTGTGCTGCCAGCGGCCCGGCCTGTGCTGCCGCCCTCGGTGGGCATCTTGCCGTTCTTGTCCGGTTTGCCGCCAGAAGGTTTCTCGCCAGAGGGTTTTTCACCGGAGGGCTTGCCGCCAGAAGGTTTCTCGCCTGAGGGTTTGCCACCCGAAGGCTTTTCTCCCGAGGGCTTGCCACCTGAAGGTTTCTCGCCAGAGGGTTTGCCGCCAGAGGGTTTGCCGCCAGAGGGTTTGCCGCCAGAGGGTTTCTCGCCGCTGGTCGGCTTGCCAGCGGGTTTGTCGCCGGGCTTGCCGCCACCAGTGGAGCCGCCATCGGGTTTGCCGCCGGGTTTGTCACCGGGCTTGGCGCCGCCCGTGAAACTGCCATCGGGTTTGCCACCGGGTTTGCCACCGGGTTTGTCGCCGGGCTTTTTGTTACCACTGGCCATGGTGCCGCCAGCGACCGGTTGCCCCATCGAGAACCCGCCGCCAGCGCCACCGCCTTCCTGGGCCATTCCGCCTCGTTGCGTTCCACCTGGGATGGCATTGCCAGCACCTTTTTGCATACCTGCCGCTCCCTGCATCGCCTTGGCTGCCTTCATGTCTTTGGCGCCCTGCATGCCGTTTGCGCTCGGCGCTACCTTGGCACCCTGCATGCCCTGCGCGGCTGCCTTTGTGCCTGTTTCTTTGGCCAAGCCACCCTGTTGCCCCGCTTTCGTGCTCGACGAATCGCTCGGCCCAACGATGCCGGTTGCGGGGTCTGTCTTGCCAACTGTCTGCGCACTCGCCGCAAAACAGACAGTTCCAAGCCAGAGTGTGATGATGTGTTTGATCAGCATGGTGTCTCCTTTTTAAAATTATTACCGACCGGTTGCGGCCGGGTCGGCGAATCGTAGTCAAAAAGAAACGCTTAGGGACACTCTGAAAAACCCTGACATCCGATGAGATGCCAGGACGTTAACCGAATATGAAACAAATCAGCCTTGCCACCACCGGATTCGAGCTTGTCACCAAGCGCACTCGTAAACGCGTGTTCCTTGACGAGATGAACCTGG
>CAITXW010000194.1 GCA_903896425.1 uncultured beta proteobacterium
TCTTATAGGTTGGCAAAAAGGCGACCAGGAAAGTCGACAAGCCCATGATCAAAATGGTGATCAGGAACGTGTATTTGCGACCAATCATGTCACCGAGTCGGCCGAAAACCAGTGCGCCAAAAGGACGCACGGCAAAGCCGGCGGCGAAAGCCAGCAACACAAAGATGTTGCGCGTGCTTTCGTCCAGTGCCGAGAAGAAGTTGGCCGCAATAATGGCCGACATCACACCGAACAGATAAAAGTCATACCACTCAAATATAGTGCCGAGCGAGGAGGCGAAGATCACCATCCTCTCGCCTTCCGACATGGGCCGTGGGGCCACTGCTGTTGCCATATTGATGTCTCCTGTAGATTGAATAATTGATGCCTGGACCGGCACCTGACGCACACTATTAAAGCGGTGACTGACTGCACTCTGACGCGCATCTTGCAGAAACTTACAGCACTATCGTTAACCCTCGCTTCGGGTTTCTGGATATGGAATTCAGAGGCAAAAGCGCGGGAAAACCCGGATAATTTCAGGCGAAAAAGCCCACGCCAAAATGCCGGGTTTCTTCAAACGATTTCGTAAGGCAGGGCACATAACCCTACAGTTCGACCGCCCATTTGCTGCGTAAGGGCATGGTCAGACGTTCTTCGCACAATCGCGCCGCGTGTTGACGAGCCCGTCCCGCAATTCATAACCACCAACCTGAGACAGTCCTTATGAGTGATCCCGTGGTCGACAAGATTCAAAAGAATCCCAAGTACCTTGAACTGAAAACCAAACGCAATACCATCGGTTGGGCCCTGACACTGCTGATGCTGGTGGTGTACTACGGCTACATCGCATTGATCGCCTTCAACAAACCTTTTCTGGCGCAACCCATTGGTGCTGGCGTCACCACGCTGGGTATCCCGATTGGCATGGGGGTGATCGTTTTCACCGTCCTGATCACGGCCATTTATGTGCGCCGTGCCAACAATGAATTTGATGCGCTCACCAGCGAAATCCTGAAAGATGCTGCCAAATGAAATTCTTGAAAACAACAATGGCAGCACTCCTCTTGTTGCTACTGGCTGGCGGCGCGCTGGCTGCGGGCGCCGACATGGGACAAGTGGACAAACAACCCACCAACTGGGTCGCCATCAGCATGTTCGGCGGCTTTGTCATCCTGACGCTGTTCATCACCAAATGGGCTGCAGCCAAAACCAAATCAGCGGCTGACTTTTACACCGGCGGCGGCGGCATCTCGGGCTTTCAGAACGGCCTGGCGATTGCCGGCGACTACATGTCGGCGGCTTCCTTCCTCGGTATTTCCGCCGCCGTCATGGCGACCGGTTACGACGGCCTGATCTACTCGATCGGCTTCCTGGTCGGCTGGCCAGTGGTGACCTTCCTGATGGCCGAGCGCCTGCGCAATCTGGGCAAGTTCACCTTTGCCGACGTGGCAGGTTACCGCTTCCAGCAAACACCGATCCGCGTCTTCGCCGCCTCCGGCACGCTGGTGGTGGTTGCCTTCTACCTGATCGCGCAGATGGTCGGTGCCGGTGCCCTGATCAAACTGCTGTTTGGTCTGGACTACTGGCTGGCGGTGGTGATCGTCGGCGCGCTGATGATGGTTTACGTGCTGTTTGGCGGCATGACGGCAACGACCTGGGTGCAGATCATCAAGGCCTGCCTGTTGCTCGCGGGTGTCAGCTTCATGGCCTTCATGGTGATGGCGCAATACGGCTTCAGCCCCGAAGCGCTGTTCGCCGAAGGCGTCAAGGTCCGCACCGGCATTGCCGCCAATGGTGGCAAAGGTGCTGAAGAAGCAGCCAAAATCGGCCTCGCGATCATGGGCCCGGGTGGCTTCGTGAAAGACCCGATCTCGGCCATTTCCTTCGGCATGGCGCTGATGTTCGGCACCGCCGGACTGCCGCACATCCTGATGCGTTTCTTCACCGTTCCCGATGCCAAGCAAGCGCGCAAGTCGGTGCTCTGGGCCACCACCTGGATTGGTTACTTCTACGTGCTGATCTTCATCATCGGCTTTGGCGCGATCACACTGGTGCTGACCAACCCCGAGTTTGCCAATACCGCGACCGGCGTCATCAAGGGCGGCGGTGGCTCGGCCAATATGGCAGCCGTGCTGGTGGCCAAGGCGGTCGGCGGCAATGTCTTCTTCGGCTTCATCTCGGCCGTTGCCTTTGCCACGATTCTGGCGGTGGTGGCGGGCCTGACGCTGTCGGGTGCCTCGGCCGTTTCGCACGACATCTATGCCACCGTGATCAAGAACGGCAAGGCCGATAGTGCCGCCGAACTCAAGGTCTCGCGCATCACCACGGTGGTACTCGGCGTCGTCGCGGTCGCCCTGGGCATTGCGTTCGAAAAGCAGAACATCGCCTTCATGGTGTCACTGGCGTTTGCGATTGCCGCTTCGGCCAACTTCCCGGTGCTGTTCATGGCCGTGCTGTGGAAAGATTGCACGACCAAGGGTGCTGTGATCGGCGGCTTCATGGGCCTGATCTCGTCGGTCGGCCTGACCGTCGTTTCGCCCTCGGTCTGGGAAGCCACGCTCGGCTACCCCAAGGGTTCGGCGCTGTTCCCCTACACCTCGCCAGCCCTGTTCTCGATGACCATCGGCTTTGTCGGCATCTGGCTGTTCTCGATCCTGGACCGCAGCCCCAATGCGGCCAAGGAACGCGCCGCCTTCCCGGCGCAGCAAGTGCGTTCCGAAACCGGTTTCGGTGCCTCTGGCGCTTCGGGCCACTAAGCGTCAACCACAGCGCCCTGTGGGGCGCCCAAGCAAGCCGGGCCTTTGGGTCCGGCTTTTTTTTCGGCGCAAGAATTGCAGTGCGGGTCGCAGGCTATGCGCAGTTCCGCTCCGGCCGAGGTTTTCACACGCCGGGCTCTTTTTGGAACAAAATTGCGATACTTTTCAAGAAAAGGAAGCCGGATGCGCAAATCCGAAATGCATTTCCGTAGCCAAGCGGCGCAGCGATTGATCGTTCGTCCGGGCCACATCTTCCCTGAGCTCCGAAAGCGCACGCGCATGGTCTTGCTCGTGACCGTGCAGTTGCTCTGCGTCTGCTTCGCAGCGACGGCGCAGCCGCTGCGGCTCTCGGTGTCCACAACCCCTTTGTCACTCCCGATCTTCGTTGCCGAAAGCCAGGGCTATTTTGTGGCGGAGGGGCTCAGCCTCAAGATCGACGAGGTGATCGGTGGGCATCGCACGCTGCAACAGGTTTTTGATGACAAGGCCGATGTTGCGACTTCGTCAGAAGCGGTCGTGATGTTCAATAGTTTCAAGCGCAACGACTATGCGGTGATCGCAACCTTTGTGACCAGTGATGACGATGTGCGCGTGGTGACCCGCGCCGGCAAAGGGATTGCTGCAGTCGCCCAGTTGCGCGGACGACGGGTGGCAACCGTCACTGGGGCGGCAAGCCACTATTACCTCGACACATCGCTGTTGTTGAGCGGGGTCGATCCAAAGCAGGTGCAGATCCGCAGCCTGCAACCAGAGTTGATGGTGCAAGCCCTGGAAAAGAATGAGGTGGATGCCATCGCGATTTGGGAGCCGATCCCGTTTCAGGCACTGACAGGCATTGCAGACGCGACGGTACTCCCGAAATCGCGCGCCTATCTTCTGAGCTTCAATCTGATCGTGAGCAAGCGCATTCTGGGCACACGCGACGACGATCTTGTCAAACTGCTTCGCGCTGTGGAGCGGGCGCAGCGCTTTATTGCCGCAGAGCCGGCAAAAGCGCAAGCGATTTTGCGAGCCCGACTCCACGCCGATCAGAAGTTCATTGACTACCTTTGGCCGCGCTACAACTACCGTCTCACCCTGGCTCAGACACTGCTGACCACACTCGAAGGCGAGGCACGCTGGGCGCGCGAAGAAGGCCATGTGAAAGGTGAGCGCTCGCCAAACTACCTTGACTTCATCTATTCGGCTCCACTGCGCCGGGTTCGCCCCGATGCCGTGAATATTCTCGAGTAAACCGTGCGTGTACGGACACAGCTGATCGCTATCGTTTCGGTTGCCATCGCGCTGGTGCTCGGTTTGGGTGCCGCGACCGTGGTCGTCACCACCCAATCGAACAACGTTTTCAGAGCGCACGCCAACGTCCATGCGGTGCAAAAGCGAGTGACTGACCTGCTCGCCTTGACACACGAGTTCAACCAATACTCTGAGTTCCGGGCCGAACAACAATGGCGAAAGAACTACGCCGCCTTGCTGGATCTGCTCGCCGGCAACACGAGCGAGGTCAATCCCTTTGCCGCAAAAGTACTGACCGATGCCAAACCAATTGCTGATCTATTCCAGCAGATCGTCAATGCGCGATCGAGCGCCAGCAGCTTGCGGGATCGTCAAGTCAACCTGTTGGTGGTGCAACTGACAACCGGTGTTCAAGGGATCAGCGATTCGGTTGACCTGTGGGCCCATGCGCTTGATGAGAAAGACCAACAGACTCAGCACCAATATTACGCCGTGGTTCTCGGTATTTTTGTGCTGATGTTGGCAGCCGTGACCGTTATGTCGGCACTCTTGATCAACCGCGTACTGCGTCCGCTGGGCAAGCTGCAACAAGCGGTGCGAGCTGTTGCCAATGGCGACGTCAGCATTCGCAGCGCGACCGGGACAGCCGATGAGTTTGGCGAGCTGTCGCGGACCTTCGATGCGATGGCGGTGGACCTGGTGCGCACACTGCGCGAGGAAGTGGCCGAACGCAAGCAGATGGAAGAACAGGTGCGCGAAATGGCCTTCTCCGACCCTCTGACCGGTCTGCCAAACCGCAGGATGCTGATGGACCGGCTTGAACAGGCACTGGTCACCGCCTCCCGACTCGGGCATCAGGACGCGCTGCTGTTCATTGATCTGGACAATTTCAAATCCCTCAACGACACCCTGGGCCATGACAAGGGCGATGCGCTGCTGCGCCAGATCGCCACTCGTCTGAAGGCCTGTGTGCGTGACGGCGATACCGTTGCACGGCTGGGTGGCGACGAATTCGTCGTCATGCTTCAGGGCTTGAGCAGTGAGCCGCTGGAGGCTGCCAAGCAGGTGCATGTTGTGGCGGCAAAAATTCTTGGCGTGTTGAGCCAAACCTACGAACTCGATGGCCACGGCCACCACAGTAGCGCCAGCATCGGCTGCACCTTGTTTGGCGGCCTCCCGCGCGAGAAACTCGAAGAGCCCCTGAAACGCGCGGAACTCGCGATGTACCAGGCCAAGACAGCAGGACGCAACACCCTGCGTTTCTTCGAGCCCGAGATGCAAGCCACGGTCAACGCACGGGCCACACTGGAAGCTGAACTGCGCCAGGCTGTGCATTCTGGACAGTTTGTTCTGCATTACCAACCCCAGAGTGAAGGCGACGCGCGCCTGAGCGGGGTAGAGGCATTGCTGCGCTGGCGACATCCCCGGCGCGGCTTGGTGGCACCCGGTGAATTCATTGCCGTTGCGGAATCCAGCGGTTTGATCAGGGTTCTGGGCCGATGGGTGTTGGAAACGGCCTGCAAACAACTGGCGGCTTGGGCTGATCGGCCAGAGACAGCGCATCTGACCATGGCCGTCAATGTCAGCGCCCGTGAGTTCAAAAAAAGCGACTTTGTGCAAGAGGTCCAGGCCATTCTGGCGGCAACCGGCGCCAAGGCACAACACCTCATGCTCGAACTCACCGAAACCGTGCTGGTGGACAACGCACACGACATCGTCATCAAGATGAACACGTTGAAGGCCGCCGGCGTTCGCTTCTCACTTGACGACTTCGGCACCGGCTATTCGTCACTTTCTTACTTGAAGCGCCTGCCCCTCGATCAGGTCAAGATTGCCCAGGATTTTGTGCGCGACATCCTGATCGACCCCGATGACGCCGCCATTGCGAAAATGGTAGTGGCATTGGCCGAAAGCATGGGCTTGGAGGTGATCGCCGAGGGCGTTGAAACCGAAGCGCAACGCGCCTTTCTGGCGAGTCTGGGTTGCCATAACTACCAAGGCTATCTGTTCAGTCAGCCGCTGCCGGCAGCGGAACTGGAAACATTTTTGAAGCGGGCTTGAGGGAACACCAAACTTTTCGGGTTTGGCAAACCTCGGTCGGCGCGGCTGTTTGGAGCGGACCGATCGAAAAACCCGCCGAATGACGTCAGCGCATGAAGACCACCAGAAGTATCACAGCCAACAAGCACACCGCCACGCCAAAAACGATCAAGGCCGCCGGATCGGAGCCCTTGAATTTTTTGACGCCTCTCGCAAAATCCCTTGGGAACTCTTCTGTCATGACCTTGTCTCCTCATGCCAAGCAGTCGACCAACCGATTCAGCCTTCTGCTGATCACCAACCAATACACGGGGTCAATCTAAGTCTTTTGGAACTGGGACGCAAGTGTCGTTTTCCACTACGCGCATCGTGGTTGACGCAAACCTCAATCTTCCCCACGCAGTTGACGCAGTTTGATAAAGGCCAGCGCCGCCATCACGGCGTCGTTGAGCGCGTCGTGGGCGTCGCGCAGCGGCAGATCCAGGTCTTTCATCAGAGTGGCAAAACGCAGATCAATGTCGGCGTTGGCCTGTTGCTGATACGGCGGCAACTGTCTGAACTTGTAATCGTAGTAAAGACTGGAAACCTCGATTTTTTCCTGTGGCAGACCCTGGCCCAGAATTGGCCACATGGCGCGGTTGAGCATGGCGAGGTCAAACTCCAGGTAGTAACCCACCAGCGGCCGACTGCCGATGAAATGCATCAGCCGCTTGACCGCCTCTGCA
>CAITXW010000195.1 GCA_903896425.1 uncultured beta proteobacterium
CGCTTCAGGCGCGAGCCGGCGCAGTCCGGGCAGGGCTGGGTGCTGCGGTAGCGCGCCAGGTCTTCGCGCACCAGGCTGGAATCGGTCTCGCGGTAGCGCCGCTGCATGTTGGGGATGATGCCTTCGAACGGGTGCTTCTTGCTCAGTTTCTTGCCCTTGGAAAGGCCCGAGTCCATCACGTAGTTGAACTTGATTTCTTCCTCGCCGGATCCCTGCAGCACCGCCTGCTGCACGTCGGCGCTGAGCGACTCAAAGGGCTGCTCGATGTCGAACTTGTAGTGCTTGGCCAGGCTTTCCAGCAATGCAAAGTAATAGCCGTTGCGCCGGTCCCAGCCCTTGATGGCGCCACTGGCCAGGCTCAGCGTGGGGAAGGCCACGACCCGGCTCGGGTCGAAAAACTCCTGCGCACCGAGTCCGTCACAGGACGGGCAGGCACCGACCGGCGAGTTGAACGAGAACAGACGCGGCTCCAACTCGGCAATCGAGTAGCTGCACACCGGGCAGGCGAACTTGGCGTTGAACAAATGTTCTTGCTGGTTCTCGATTTCAAGCGCGATGGCGCGGCCACCGGCCAGGCGCAGCGCGGCTTCAAAGCTTTCGGCCAGGCGTTGCTGGATTTCCGGGCGCACCTTGAGGCGGTCGATGACGACGTCGATGTCGTGCTTCTCGGTTTTTTTCAGTTGCGGCAACTGGTCGAACTCGAAGGCCTGGCCATCGACGCGAAAGCGCACATAGCCCTGCGCCTGCATGTCGGCAAAGACGTCGAGGAACTCGCCTTTCTTCTCGCGTGCCACCGGCGCCAGGATCATCAAGCGCGTATCAAGCGGCAGCGCCAGCACCGCGTCCACCATCTGGCTCACGGTCTGCGCCTGCAGCGGCAGGTCGTGCTCGGGGCAAAACGGTGTGCCGGCGCGCGCGAACAGCAATCGCAGGTAATCGTGGATCTCGGTCACGGTGCCCACGGTGGAGCGCGGGTTGTGCGAGGTGGCTTTTTGCTCGATCGAGATCGCCGGTGACAGGCCTTCGATCACATCGACGTCGGGCTTGTCCATCAACTGCAGGAACTGGCGTGCGTAGGTCGAGAGGCTCTCAACATAGCGGCGCTGGCCTTCGGCGTACAGGGTGTCAAAGGCCAGGCTGGATTTGCCCGAGCCCGACAGGCCCGTGATCACGACCAATTGGTTGCGCGGGATGTCGAGGTCGATGTTCTTGAGGTTGTGCGTGCGCGCACCGCGGATGCTGATGGTCTGGTGCCGCAGAGCCTGGGCCAGGTATTTGCCATCGGTGTGCGGATTGAGAAGGCTGGCGTCGGAGGGGGAGTTCAAGGTGAAGTGCGCTCGGGGGGAAACCTGCCATGATAGTCAAAGCGGAGGGTTTTGGTGCGCGCGCTGCCTGCAATTTATTCAGGATCGCGGACAATCGTGCCTTTTGCAGCCGTGATGGTTCATGGTGTTGCGCGTTGGAGAGTCCTGTTTTGCCTACTATTGAAGTCCCGCTCGCCGGGGGAAATGTACTGCCGGCCAGCAAGATGACACCGGTTGAACTGCGTGCCAGCTTTTCGCTGGCCTCCATCTTTGCCCTGCGCATGCTGGGTCTGTTCCTGATTCTGCCGGTGTTTGCGATCGAAGCGGCCAAGTTGCCCGGTGGCGACGACCCGGCGCTGATCGGTTTGACCATGGGCATTTACGGCCTGACGCAGGCCATGCTGCAATTCCTCTATGGTCTGGCGTCAGACCGCATCGGGCGCAAGCGCGTCATCGTGTTTGGCCTTGTGCTGTTTGCCGCCGGCAGTTTTCTGGCGGCCCTGGCCCCAACCCTGACCTGGCTCGCGATTGGCCGCGCACTGCAAGGTGCCGGCGCTGTTTCAGCGGCCGTCACGGCGCTGCTGGCCGATCAGACGCGCGACGAGGTGCGCACCAAATCGATGGCACTGGTTGGTGCCAGCATCGGACTGATGTTTGCGCTCTCGCTGGTGGCGGCGCCGATCCTGGTCGCCTATATCGGCTTGCACGGCCTGTTTGCGATGACCGGCGCCCTGGCGCTGGCCGGTGTCGCCATCGTCATCTGGTGGGTGCCGCCCGAGCCGCATGATCACAAGAACCTGCCGCGCGGGCGCCTGGTCGAGGTGCTGCGGCTGGCGGCTTTGTTGCGAATGAACTTCGGCGTCTTTGTATTGCACGCGGTGCAATTGGCGATGTGGATGGCGATACCCGCCATGCTGGTGCAGGCCGGCTTGGCGCGCGAGCACCACTGGTGGGTGTATCTGCCGGCGGTGTTGGGTTCCTTTGTCGTGATGGGTGGCACGCTATTTCGACTGGAGAAGCGCGGCTATCTGCGCGCGGTGTTCCTGACGGCGATTGGCCTGATGGCGCTGGTTCAGGTCGGTTTGCTGCTGGCCACGGCTGGCGCCAGCGTGGCGGCGCTGGCGGCGTTGCTGTTCGTCTTCTTTTACGGCTTCAATGTGCTGGAGGCGAGTCAGCCCAGCATGGTCTCGCGCATGGCGCCAGCGCATGTGCGCGGCGCTGCCATGGGCGTTTACAACACCTTGCAATCGCTGGGCTTTTTCGCCGGTGGCGTGATGGGCGGCTGGCTCATGAAGCACGGCGGTGCGCAAGTCTTGTTTTCGGTCTGCGCCGGGCTTATGCTGCTGTGGCTGCTGGTGGCCTGGCCGATGCGCGCACCAAAGGCTGGATAATCCGACAATCCAATTCAAAAGGGGAAACAACATGGCATCCGTCAACAAAGTCATTCTCGTGGGCAATCTGGGGCGCGACCCCGAAGTGCGTTACCTGCCCAGCGGCGACCCGGTCGCCAACGTCACGATTGCCACCAGCAGCAAGTACAAGAGCAAGACGGGTGAAATGGTCGAAGAGACGGAGTGGCACCGTGTCACCTTCTTTGGCAAGCTGGCGGACATTGTTGGCCAGTACCTGAAAAAGGGCCGTTCGGTTTACATCGAAGGCCGCATCAAGACGCGCAAGTACACCGACAAGGACGGCGTCGAGAAATACGCAACCGACATCATCGCCAATGAAATGCAGATGCTCGGCGGCCGTGAAGGCATGGGCGAGCCATCAGGCGATGACGAAGGCTCCGGTGGTGGCTATCAGCGCCAGGCGCCGGCTGCACGCCCGGCAGCGGCGGCACGTCCCGCTGCAGCGGCGGCCAAGCCGTCGAGCGGCTTTGATGACATGGACGATGACATTCCGTTCTGAATTCCATTGACAAACCGGCCCTGTCATTGTTGCTTTGCCTAACAGAAATGATTTGGAAATGGAATTGGCTGGCTGATCAGGGCCTTGCGACCAAGTGGTCGCGATAGGCATCCAGGTGAGCCCCGATAGCCTCGAAGGTGGTGGCTGCAGCGCCAGCCGCGAGTTCCCATTCCTGTTCCGGGCACACGGTATCGGCGAATTGGAGGAATTCTTTCCAGCGCTGGTGCGAAAGGGCGCCGTAGCCGTCGAAAAATGAGGTTGGCAAATTACCGATTGGCAGTTGGCGCAGGAGCCGCGCGATCACCTGTCCACCTTGTGTCGAGCCTTCCAGTGTGTAGAGTACGCCGACCAGGTCGCTGATCGATGTCAGCGCAGGTGGATTCATGGTCAAGCGCACCGGAACACGGCCCAATGCAGCCAGGTCAGCTTCAAGCGCCGGCACTTTGCGGCGCACACCGTAGTCGAAAAGACCCGGGTGCAGCGCGAGGAATTCAAAAATTCCTTCTTCCGCCTGAACTTGCACCCCGTGCAGCGCTTCCAGTGCATCGCCGTATTGCACCCGTGTCAAGTCGTGACTGACAAGCGGCGCCAGCAGCGGGTGGTGATCAAGAACGTGATGAAGTTGTTTGGTCGCCTGCCGCAGCCGGAAATGCAGGCCCGAGGATTGACTGGGCAGCATCAGCTTTCCTTTGCCTGTGCTGCAATCTGGCGTGCCCGCTCCAGCGTTTCTGAAACCGCGTGGCACCAGCGCGGTGAGAAACGGCTGGCGTCGGCCAACCAGGACATCAAGCTCGGCACAGCTTGGTCCAGGCCACAACACTCATCGCAGACAGCAGCGCCGATCAAACCGCCGGCTCGTTCAATCCCGTCTGTGGCATGGGTGTCGAAAGAAACCCTCAATTCGTCAAAAGCGGTTTGTGATATCCAGCGCCGTCGCGTTTCACGCAACAGGTTGGCCGTGTGTAGTAGCTTGCGGTAGTCCGGCTCTTTCTCGGGAACCGCTGCCGATAAGGCTTCGCAAAGAAAGTCCAGATGCGCTTCCATGAGCCAGCGTGGCATTCCTTTTCCTGCGAGCAGGGCTGCCAGCCACAGCACCTGCTTGTCGACCTTACTCTGCGGCAGATCAACCAAGGTCACGAGGTAGCCGCCGTCGGAGCGGGCGAAGCTGCTGCCGCGGCCGCCATAACGCATGTAGAAATAGGGATGTAAATCGTAGCAACGCCGCGCTGATAGCACGACCGCGTCGATTTCGCGCTGATCCGATGGCAAAGGATGATGAACAGTTTCGCTGTTGAACAACGGATTGCTATTGAGTTTCATAGGGTATCGGGAATGCGTGTTGCGTGACAAGTTCCGGTTCGGCGCTGCAATGCTGACAACTGTACCCCCGGCTATGCCGACGTAATGACCCCGCCGCCAAGGCACACGTCAGCATCGTACAGGACGGCTGACTGTCCCGGCGTGACGGCCCATTGCGGGCTCGGAAATGTCAGATCAAAGCTGGCCGCCGCATCAGGCGCCAGCGTGCAGGGCGCATCGGCCTGGCGATAACGGGTCTTGGATGCCAGCGTGCCGCCCAGCGGCGCCGTACCCGAAACCCAGCTCGCGTCATCGGCGCGTAGCGCGCTCGACAACAACCAGGGGTGCTCGTGTCCTTGCACCACCCAGAGCGTGTTCTTTTCCATGTCCTTGCGTGCGACAAACCAGGGTGCGTGGTCGCCGCCACCGCGCTGTGCGCCTTTGGCCTTGAGGCCGCCGATGCCCAGGCCCTGGCGCTGACCCAGCGTGTAAAAGCTCAGGCCCACGTGCTGGGCGATGGTTTGACCCTTGTCGTTCTTGATCGGCCCCGGCTCCTTGGCGATGTAGCGGTTCAGGAATTCGCGGAACGGCCGCTCGCCGATGAAGCAGATGCCGGTTGAGTCCTTCTTTTTTGCGTTGGGCAGTCCGATCTCCATCGCCAGTCGGCGCACATCGGTCTTGTGCAGTTCGCCAACCGGGAACAGCGTTTTTGACAACTGCGCCTGACTCAGCCGGTGCAGGAAATAGCTCTGGTCTTTCGATGCGTCCAGGCCTTTGAGCAACTCGTATTTGTGGCTGCTCTCGTTGTGGCGCACGCGGGCGTAGTGGCCGGTGGCAATCTTCTGCGCGCCCAGGCGCAGTGCATGGTCGAGGAAGGCCTTGAACTTGATCTCGGCGTTGCACAGGATGTCGGGGTTGGGCGTGCGACCGGCCTGGTACTCACGCAGGAATTCGGCGAAGACGCGGTCCTTGTATTCGGCCGCAAAGTTGACGTGCTCGATCTCAATGCCGATGACGTCGGCGACGGCGGCGGCATCGATGAAGTCGACGTTGGACGAGCAGTATTCGGAATCATCGTCATCTTCCCAGTTCTTCATGAAGATGCCGATCACCTCATGGCCTTGTTGCTTGAGCAGCCAGGCCGTCACCGCGGAGTCGACGCCCCCGCTCAAACCGACCACGACTCTTTGCCTGTTGCGCTGCTGTTCCATAGGTATGCGATTATCCGTGTCCTTGATGGACCGTATGTGTATTGCATTTGATTGAAGGACAGAACATGGATTTGCAACTCAAGGGTCGCACCGCCCTGGTCACCGGCGCCAGCACCGGCATCGGGCGCAGCATTGCCCTCGCGCTGGCGGCTGAAGGCGTGCGCGTGGCAATCTCGGCGCGGCGCCTGCCGCTGCTCTTGGAAGTGGCTGAGCAGATCGAGGCATCGGGCGGGCTGCGCCCCATCGTCATCGAATCGGATTTGTATGCCGAGGACGCGGCGCAACAATTGACGTCAGCCGCCATCGCGGGTCTCGGGCGGGTTGACATTCTCGTCAACAACGCCGGCGGCTCGCGCAGCTTCACCGATTTACATGTGAGTGAGGAGCGCTGGCAGGAGGCCATGACGCTGAACTTTCACCGGCCGCGTCAGGTGGCCGATGCCCTGCTGGATCAGATGATTGCAAACAAATGGGGGCGCATCATCAACATTACCGGCAAGAGCGAACCCGAGCACGTGAACGGCGCCTTTTGCGCCAAGGCCGGCATCCACAGCTGGGCCAAGGGTTTGAGCCGCATGGTGGGCAAGCACGGCATCACGGTCAATTGCGTGCCACCCGGGCGCATTTTGTCCGAGCAGATTCTGCGAAATTACACGCCTGAATACCGACAATGGCAGTCGGATAACGAAATACCCGTGGGCCGCTACGGTGAGCCCGAGGAACTCGCGAATCTGGTGTGTTTTTTGGCTTCGCCCCTGGCGAGCTACATCACTGGTACGGTGATCGCCGTGGATGGCGGCTTGCGCCGCTACCAGTTCTAAAGCCTTGGCTTCTTTTACCCGGAGAACACTCCATGAATTCCCTGATTTCAGCTGATCGCCGCCAGTGGCTGCTCGCTGCCGGCGCCTTTGGACTGGGCGCCGCCATTTCACCAGCGCAGGCGCAAAGCGTCTGGCCGTCCAAGCCGATCCGTTTCGTGGTGCCGTTTGCCCCAGGGGGTACATCGGAGATCGTGGCGCGCTCGGTCGCTGCCGAATTGAGCAGGCAGTTGGGCCACAACGTTTTTGTCGAAAACAAGCCGGGTGGCGCCGGCGTTGTGGCCATGCAGGATGTCGCCAAGTCTGTGCCCGACGGCCACACCCTGATCCTGGGTCATGTCGGCACACTGGCGGTCAATCCCTACATGCTGCAGAACCAGCCCTACGATGTGAACAAGGACTTCATTCCCGTCACCTTGCTGGCCAAGGTGCCCAATGTGTTCGTGATTCATGCCGATGTGCCAGCGAAGAACTTTCGCGAGTTTGTCGCCTATGTGAAGAAGAACCCGGGCCAGCTTAATTACGGTTCTGCCGGCAATGCGAGTGCCGGTCATCTGGCGATGGAATACCTCAAACTCGTCACCGGCATGTTCATCACGCACATTCCGTATCGCGGCACCGGTCCGCAACTCACCGATCTGCTGGCCGGGCGCACACAGGCCTCGTCTGCGGGTTTGCCAGCGCTCTCGGCCCACATCAAGAGCGGCAAACTGCGTGCCATTGCGGTTGGCACGCAGCAGCGCATTTCACAGTTGCCCGATGTGCCGACCGTGGCCGAGATGGGCTTCAAGGATTTTGAAACCTCGCAGTGGTACGGCATCCTGGCGCCCGCCGGTACGCCGCCCGAGATCGTCAAGCGGATCCAGGAGGAGTCGCTCAAGGCGCTCAAGTCGAGTGCCGTTACCGAGCGTTTTGCCAATGACAACGCGGTCAGCGGTGGCGGGCCCTCGGCCGAGTTTGCTGGCTTCATCGCCAAGGAGCAAAAGATTTGGAGCGACATCGTCAAGCGTGCCCAGATCAGGGCGGATTAGCCTTAAGGAGATTGCCCTTTCATTGACCCACATCATGCCGGATAGGGCCAGTAGGGGGGGTAAATTCAGTTAAGCTCTGCCTCGCAGCGCCGCCCCCAGCCTCGAGGCTGGTCGGAGAGCGCTGATCTACTCATAGCCAATCACAAGTTGAGGAGTCGCTTCATGCAAACTGCCGTACCTACCGGGACGACATCGGGTGATACACCCAAAAAGGGACAGCGCATCGGTGTTCCACGCGAAATTTTCCCATTGGAAAAGCGTGTGGCCACCGTGCCCGAGGTTGTAGAAAAACTCATCAAACTGGGTTTTTCCGTGGCCATCGAAACTGGCGCCGGAGACGCTGCCAATATGAGCGACGAGTCCTACGTGGCCGCCGGTGCGACGGTGGTTCCGACTGCCGCCCAGCTCTGGGCCGAATCCGACATCGTGTTCAAGGTCTGCGTCCCGACCCCTGCCGAAGTTGATTTGATGCGCGAAGGCGGCATTCTGATCGACTTCATCTGGCCTGGCCAGAACCCGGAATTGATGAAGCAACTCGCCGCCAAGAAAGCGACCGTGCTGGCCATTGACGCGCTGCCGCGTATGCTCAGCCGGGCCCAGAAGATGGACGCACTGACGTCCCAGGCCGGTGTGACGGGCTACCGTGCTGTCATCGAGGCGGCCAACGCCTTCGGTCGCTTCTTCGCTGGGCAGATTACGGCTGCGGGCAAAGTTGCACCGGCCAAGGTCTTCATTGCCGGCGCCGGTGTGGCGGGCCTGGCAGCCATTGGCACTGCAGTCGGCTTGGGCGCCATTGTGCGTGCCAACGACACCCGTGCCGAGGTGGCCGATCAGGTTGTCTCGCTCGGTGGCGAATTCGTCAAGGTTGATTACGAGGAAGAAGGCTCCGGCGGCGGCGGTTACGCCAAGGTCATGAGCGAGGGCTTCCTGCAGGCCCAGCGCGACATGTACGCCAAGCAGGCGCGGGAGGTGGACATTATCATCACCACCGCGCTGATTCCTGGCAAGCCAGCGCCCAGGCTGATTACCGCAGAGATGGTCAAGAGCATGAAGCCCGGCAGCGTCATCGTTGACATGGCAGCTGAGCGCGGCGGCAACTGCGAGTTGACGGTTCCGGGTGAGTCGGTCGTTGTGCACGGCGTGACCATCGTTGGCTACACCGACCTGGCCTCGCGCCTGGCCAAGCAGTCTTCGAAACTGTATGGCACCAACCTGTTCCGCCTCGCTGAAGAACTGTGCAAGGCCAAGGACGGCATCGCCAATATCAACATGGAGGATGACGCCATCCGCGGCCTGACGGTCATCAAGGACGGCGAAATCACCTGGCCAGCACCGGCGCCCAAACTGCCCGCAGCAGCCACGGCGCCACCCAAGGCCGCAGCCGCACCGGCGGCGAAAAAAGGCGGCCACGGTCATGGTGGCGGTGGCGGCGAACCCATGGCCGGCAACAAGCTGGCCATCATGTTCGGCGTCGCAGGCGCACTGTTCTGGCTGGTTGGCAACAGCGCACCACCGGCCTTCCTGTCGCACTTCACGGTCTTCGTGCTGGCCTGCTTCGTCGGCTACATGGTGGTGTGGAACGTCAAGCCAGCACTGCACACGCCGCTGATGAGCGTCACCAATGCCATCTCCAGCATCATCGCCATCGGCGCCCTGGTACAGGTTTCACCACTGGCCGGAGCCGTTGGACGACCGAATGACTGGATAAGTTGGGTCGCGGCAGCGGGCATTGTGCTCACCGCCATCAATATGTTCGGCGGCTTCGCCGTCACCCAGCGCATGCTGGCCATGTTCCGCAAATAAGGGAGGCAATTCATGTTTACTACAGAACTGGCAACCGTCTCCTACATTGGAGCAACCATTCTTTTCATCCTGAGCCTGGGCGGCTTGTCGAACCAGGAAACCGCGCTGCGCGGCAACCTCTACGGCATGATCGGCATGGCGCTGGCCGTGCTGGCGACTGTGTTCGGTCCGCAAGTTACGTGGGCCGGCATCCCCTGGATCATTGTCGCGATGCTGATCGGTGGCTCCATCGGTTTGTACGCGGCGCGTACCGTGCAAATGACGCAGATGCCCGAACTGGTGGCCTTGATGCACAGCATGGTCGGTCTGGCCGCCATGCTGGTGGGCCTCTCCACCTTCATCGACCCCGAGGCTTCCAAGGGTTTCGTCGGTGCTGCCAAGTCGATTCATGAGATGGAGATTTACATCGGTATCCTGATCGGTGCAGTCACTTTCTCTGGCTCCATCGTGGCCTTCGGCAAACTGTCCGGTCGCATCGGTGGCAACCCGCTGCTGTTGCCGGGTCGGCACTGGCTGAATCTGGCTGGCCTGCTGGTGGTGATCTATTTCGGCGGTGCGTTCATGAATGCCCACACGATCCAGGACGGCATCGTGCCGCTGGCGGTGATGACCGTGATTGCCTTGGGGTTTGGTATCCACATGGTGATGGCCATCGGCGGTGCCGACATGCCGGTGGTGGTTTCGATGCTCAACAGCTACTCGGGTTGGGCCGCTGCGGCGACCGGTTTCATGTTGTCCAACGACTTGCTGATCGTGACGGGTGCCCTGGTTGGTTCCAGCGGTGCGATTCTGTCCTACATCATGTGCAAGGCGATGGCACGCAGCTTCATCAGCGTGATTGCGGGCGGGTTTGGTACCGCCAGTGCGGCGCCAAAGCCGGCCGGTGATGCGGCACAACCAGCAGGCGAAGTGACCCCGATCAGCGCCACCGAGACCGCTGAACTGCTGCGCGAAGCCAAGAGCGTGGTGATTGTTCCCGGCTACGGCATGGCCGTGGCGCAGGCACAGCACACGGTGTACGAAATCACCAAGTTCCTGCGTGAAAAAGGCGTCAACATTCGCTTTGGTATTCACCCGGTGGCAGGGCGCATGCCAGGCCACATGAACGTGCTGCTGGCCGAAGCCAAGGTGCCTTACGACATCGTCTTTGAAATGGACGAGTTGAATGACGACTTCCCGAAGACCGACGTCGTGATGGTGATCGGCGCCAACGACATCGTGAACCCGGGCGCGCAGGATGACCCGACCAGCCCGATCGCCGGCATGCCGGTGCTCGAAGTCTGGAAAGCCAAGACCTCCATCGTAATGAAACGCAGCATGGCTTCAGGCTATGCCGGTGTTGACAACCCGCTGTTCTACAAAGAGAACAACCGCATGTTGTTTGGCGACGCCAAGAAGATGCTCGACGAAGTGCTGGTTGTTCTGAAAAC
>CAITXW010000196.1 GCA_903896425.1 uncultured beta proteobacterium
ATCACGCTCGAAGTGCAGGCCGAAGCGCCGAAATCGGCCGCTTCAGAGCCAAGCATGGGTGAGCTTGCCGCCCCGTCCAGCGATGAAAAGCCGGCCGATGACGACCCAATGAAGGCGATGCAGGATTCGATGGACAAGAACAAGAAGTAAACCCGAACCGCCAGAGTCTTCCAACGCAAAAAAGGCCCCTCGGGGCCTTTTTTTTGACTGAACAGCAGAATCAGCGCAGGGCTGCGGCCAGCAACTTGTCGGTCTGTTTGATGTGCGTTAACAGCCAGTCGCGCAGAAACAAGGAAATTTTGACGGTCAGCAGGGTATTGCCGCTGGCAAAGCCGTTCTGCAATTCCGTCACTTCGCGAATGAGCTTGTCGTGTGCGGCCTTGTGGGCGGGAAACCCAGGGTAGCTGATACGCCGCATTTCAGCTTCTTCACGCCCGAAGTGCTCCTGGGTGTAAACGACCAGGTTGCGCAGGACTTTCCCGATGACCTCACGGCCTCTGCCCTGCTCCATGGCGTCATGAAAGCTGTTGACCATGGTCACCAGCTTTTTGTGGTCATCGTCGATGAAAGTGTGCCCGACACTCAAGTCGTCGTTCCATGTAAAAAGTGCCACTTGATTATTCCTCCCTGTTAAGTGTGTACTCTGACTTCCTAAACAGTCAGCGCAAGGCGCTGGCATGAACCGCTCTGTCGTGTAGCGAACGTTCATGCAAGAGGATTTTCGAGCGCTGGAACGACGTCAAAACGGCGAGAAGCGGGTCTAAAACCGCTTTCTTTGCCGGACCCCGCGTTGCAGGGAGCGCGAGCCGGGCTTGTGGCCCGAATGTGACCGCTCAGCGCACGATCAGCACCGCCGGATTCAAGGGTGTCAGCGGTTTGTTGTGGAGCAGATAGCCGATCAGGTTGTCGGCTGCCAGATTGGCCATGGCCAAGCGTGTCGGCACGGTGGCGCTACCGATGTGCGGCGTCAGGACGACATTGGGCACGGTGAGCAGGTCTGGATGCACTTTGGGCTCACCTTCAAACACATCGAGTCCCGCCGCCGCAATAGTCTTGTTGCGCAGCGCCGCAGCCAGCGCCGCATCGTCCACAATGCCACCGCGTGCGATGTTGACCAGCGTCGCTGTGGGCTTCATCTGCGCCAGCTCTGTCGCGCCGATGGCGTGGTGCGATGAGGCCGAGTACGGCAGCACCAGCACCAGGTGATCCGCCGTCTTGAGCAACTCGGCCTTGCCGACGTAGCGTGCGCCGCACTGCGCTTCGATGGCGTCGTCCAGGCGTGAGCGGTTGTGGTAAATCACTTTCATGCCAAAGCCCAGCGCGCCGCGCCGGGCAATCGCCTGGCCGATACGGCCCATGCCCAGAATGCCCAGGGTGGCGCCATGGATGTCGCTGCCGGTGAACATGTCGTAGCGCCAGCGCGTCCAGTGACCGGCGCGCAGAAAGTGTTCACTCTCGGCCACGCGGCGCGCTGTTGCCATCAGCAGGGCAAAGCCAAAATCGGCCGTGGTCTCGGTCAGCACATCGGGTGCGTTGGTGCCCAGCACGCCGGCTGCGGTCATGGCATCGAGGTCAAAATTGTTATAGCCGACGGCCATGTTGGCGCAGATTTTCAGTTCCGGGCACGCCGCCAACACCGACGCGTCAATGCGCTCGCCGCCCGTGGTGAAAACACCGCTCATGCCCTGCAACTGTTCGATCAGTTGCGGCGGCGTCCACAGCACGTCATCCTGGTTCGCTGTGACATCGAAGTGTTGCGCCAGGCGCGCAATGATTTCGGGAAAGATGGCGCGGGCAATCAGTATCTTGGGCAGCATGGTCGGTTCTGCAGCTAGCTCAGTGGAACATGCGGTATTGCACAACATAGGCGGCAGCGCCCGCCAGATAGCCCAGCAACGCCAGGCCACCGATCTTGCGTGCGTACCAGAAGAAGTCAATCTTCTCCAGCCCCATCGCCGCAACACCCGCCGCCGAGCCGATGATCAGGATCGAACCACCGGTGCCGGCGCAGTAAGCAATGAATTCCCAGAGGAAGCTGTCAGTCGGGTATTGCGCCAGGTTGTACATGCCCATGGAGGCTGCCACCAGCGGCACGTTGTCGACCACGGCGCTGGCCAGGCCAATGATCAGGACGATGATGTCCTGACGGCCCACCGTCTTGTCAAGCCACTGCGCCAGCGCACTCAGCACATGCGTGTGTTCCAGCACCGCTACAGCCATCAGGATGCCGATGAAGAATATGATGGAACTCATGTCAATGCGGGTCAGTGCATGAACCAGCGTGAACTTGCGTTTGTCCTGATCTTCCTTCTTCAGGTGCAACAGATCCCCCACCATCCACAGCATGCCCAGACCAAACAGGATGCCCATGAACGGCGGCAGATGCGTCACGGTCTTGAACAGCGGCACACCGACCAGAATACCCAGACCGAGAACCAGCATCAGGTTGCGCTCGAAGGCGGTCGAGCGCAGCGCGCCCTCGTCCTGCACACGCTTGGGCGAGACCACCGGGCGGTCACCCAGAATGAAGGCTGTGACCGTCAGCGGCACCAGCAAATTGATCATGGACGCAATGAACACGCTCTTCATAATCGACAGCGTGGTGATCTGGTTGCCAATCCAGAGCATGGTCGTGGTGACGTCGCCAATCGGCGTCCAGGCGCCGCCGGCGTTGGCCGCGATAACGATGATGCCGGCGAAAAACAACCGGTCATCACGTTTGTCCAGCAACTTCTTCATCAGCGAAACCATGACGATGGTGGTGGTCAGGTTGTCCAGAATGGAACTGAGGAAAAATGTCACAAACCCGACCAGCCACATCAGGCTTGACAGGCGCGTGGTCTTGATGCGCGAGGTGATTGCTAGAAAACCTTCATGCGCATCGACCACCTCGACGATCGTCATGGCGCCCATCAGGAAGAACACGATCTGCGCCGTTCCCATCAGCGAGCGGTTCAGGTCGGCATCGACCTGATTCATGTCGCCGCTGGCCAGCGCGTAAATGGTCCACAACCAGCCCGCGCCCATCAGGGCTGATGCCGACTTGCTGATCTTGAGCGGATGCTCCAGTGCAATGGCCAGATAGGACAAAACAAAAATGATGGAAATGGCGATCAGCATAGGTCTACCTCCTTTGGGGTCTGTTGTTGTGGGTGAATGACAGGCGTGATTATCCGGGTTGTGTGATGTCAAAAACCTGGCGCAGGTAGGCCAGATATTTTTCATCATCGCACATGTCCTTGGCTGGGGAATCCGACAGTTTGGCCACCGGCTGGCCGTTGCAGCGCACCATCTTGATGACGTTTTGCAGCGGCTCGTAGCCGAGGTCGTTGGTCAGATTGGTGCCAATGCCAAAAGCGAGTTGACAGCGGCCCTGGAACTGCTGGTAGAGCTCGATCGTGCGCGGCACCGTCAGACCATCGCTGAAGATCAGCGTCTTGGTGCGCGGATCAACGCGGTTGTGATGGTAGTGATCGAGCATGCGCTCGGCCCACTTGAACGGATCGCCACTGTCATGGCGCGCGCCATCGAACAGCTTGCAAAAATACAGGTCGAAGTCGCGCAGGAAAGCGCTCATGCCATAGACATCGCTCAGCGCAATGCCGAGGTCCCCACGGTACTCTTTGGCCCAGGATTCGAACGCATAAATCTGGCTGTCGCGCAGGCGCGAACCAAGCGCCTGACAGGCCTGCAGGTACTCGTGCGCCATCGTGCCGAGCGGCGTAAGACCGAGCTTCATGGCAAACAAGACGTTGCTGGTGCCGGCCAACTGGCCACTCATCCCATTGGCCTTGCCCGGACTCTGCGCCGTGCCAAGCCGGTTCGACAACACGCGCAGCACCTCCTCGTGCCAGGCTTTGGAGAAGCGCCGGCGCGTGCCGTAATCAGCGATCTTGAGATCGTGCAGTCCCGCCTCACGCAGTTGTTCAATCTTGAGATCGAGCCGCTTGCGCCCTTCCATCAAATCCGGCAACTGCTGCGTGTTGCGAAAGAACACCTCGTTGACGATGGCCAGCACCGGGATCTCGAACAGGATGGTGTGCAGCCACGGTCCGCAAATCGTGATATCGATCTCGCCAGACGGTTGCGGCGTGACGGTGATGTATTTCTCGTTGAGTTTGAAGAGCCCGAGGAAATCGACAAAATCACTCTTGATGAAGCGCAGGGAACGCAAGTACATCAGTTCGGCGTCCTGGAAATGCAGGCTGCAAAGGGACCGGATTTCGTCACGGATCTCGTTCACGTACAGGGCCAGCGCACGCTTGGCCTGGCCGCTGGCCGGGTCGATGCCGGGATTGCGGCACTTGAATTTGTACTCGACCTGGGCACCCGGAAACTGATGCAGCACGGCTTGCATCATGGTGAACTTGTACAGATCGGTGTCGAGAAGACTGGTGATGATCATGATTCGACTTTAAACCCTTAATTGACCCGCGACCAAGGTACTTACCCGGTCGGCTCGGTTGGCCAGAACACTGTTTTGCTCGGCCACCAGCAGTGCCGTGCCACCGGCCTTGAGTGTCAACAGGGCCTGAACGATATTTTCCACCAGCACCGGGGCGATGCCTTCGCAGGGCTCATCGAGCAACAGCAGGCGCGGCTGCGTCATCAGCGTGCGGGCAATCGCCAGCATCTGCTGCTCGCCGCCGCTCATCTGCGCGGCCGAGCGCTGCAGCATGGTCTTGAGCACGGGAAACAAATCGAGCACCCAGGCTTCGCTGGCGGCGATGTCGCCACGCGCGGCCACGCGCAGATTCTCCTGCACGCTCAGACCCGTGAAGAGGCGCCGGCCTTCGGCGACGTAGCCCAATCCGGCTTGCGCACGCCGTTGCGCTGGCCATTGCGTGATGAGTTGCCCTTCAAAGCGGATGGTGCCTGTGCTGCGGGGCCCCAGGCCAATGATGGTTTGCAGCAGGGTCGACTTGCCGGCGCCGTTGAGCCCTTGCAGCACCAGCAGTTCACCACCAGCGACCTGCAGCGACACATCAAACAGCGCCTGCGCCGCGCCGTACCAGACATTGAGTTTGTCGAGCGCGAGCATCAGTACCCGCCCCCGCCGCTGTAATCGCCCTGACCCAGATAGCGCGCGCGCACCGTCTCATCCTGCGCGATCTGCTGCGGCGTACCCGATGCCGCAAGCTGACCGTCGATCAGCACCAGCACGCGATCGGCCACGCCAAAGACGGCGTCCATATTGTGTTCACTGTAGAGCACGGCGGTACCCGCGCCATGGGCGTCGCGCGCCAGTGACTGCACCAGACGCATCAGGTCAGCGCGCTCGGGGCCGGCCAGACCGGCGGCCGGTTCATCGAGCAGCAGCAAACGTGCGCCCGCCGCGCTGTGCACACCCGCCAGCGCGAGCGCCAGTTCCAGCCGCTTCTTGGCGCCATAGGGCAGTGCCATCGCCTCGGCGTGCGCCAGTTCCTGCAGGCCGACCTGTGCCAGCAGCGCCAGCGCTGCATCGATCTGCACCGGCGCCAGTGGACGCCAGGCCGACAGGCCGTGCGGCGTCTGCAGCAGCAGTTGCACGTTCTGCAAAACGCTCAGCGCCTCA